>DATNKA010001001.1:0-10438 GCA_035603655.1 Candidatus Acidiferrales bacterium
TAGTGCGGATCGTGACATTGCCCTTTCGAAACATCATGCTCATTGCCCGGCAGCGAACAGTGACATGCTGCTATGCCTCGCTGGAGTCAATGAACATGCGGTCTTGCGCATTATTGGAGACAAGCGATGGAGCGTAGCCCATTTTTTTAGTACAATTCAGCACCTTTGCGAATACGGAGTTCGCTTCTTAGCAACTTGATGCTGGTGTGAACGAGCGGTGAAGGCCCAGGCCGCCGGAAAGAACGGTATTGTCCGGGTACGGCGGGATGCCCCTGAAGACCCATCAGGGCCCGCCCGGGCAAATCCGCTTAGCCATCATCGCGTCAACGTACGCGACGTCGCCAGGAACCGGCTGCGGATCGGCCCCATCGAAGCCGTCGACGGAACGCTCGTGGTTGACATGAAAGCTGTGCTTTGTGAAGCCCAGGAAACGTAAGGGCATCTCACAGCAGCAAGCATCGCCTCCTAATTTTCAAGGAATGCGTAAGGAGAAGATTCAGCACGCTTTCATTTGGTCCTGGCCTGCCACAGTCCGAGCACCGCACCGGTGGGATCCCGAATGAAGCTAAGCCAACCCATGCCCGACACTTCGGTGACGTCCTTCATGACCTCGGCGCCTAAAGATTCCGCTTTCTTGGTCGCGGCGCGAATGTCCTCTACTCCAACATAGGAAAGCCATCCAGCAGGTCCACCCGGAATCTGTTTCATGATCCCGCCACCGGTTCCTTGTCCCACTTTAATCATCGTATAGGCACCATCGGGCACTGCAGGATTTGGTACATCTTCCAGTTGCCACTGAAACAGCTTCGCATAGAACTCTTTTGCTTTCTTGGGATCAGGGGTATTCAGTTCCACGTGTACGAACGGATTTGCCACACTATCCTCCTCCTTACCGATCGACATTAAATGTTGGGTCGCTTTCCTTGTCGCAGTATCCGATGCGAAAAGGTCGGAGGGCTGTTGCCATGGGTGACTAAGGTGCGGACACGTCCGCAAGCCCATTCTCGGCATATTTTTTTCTTGATTATAAGTAATTACTTATATAATGTAGTTCTTATGATTGGAACACTGAATCTCAATGTCGCCTTTTCTGCTTTGGCCGATCCGACGCGCCGTGCCATTCTTGCACGTCTCGCCAAGGGCGAAGCGACGGTGATGGAACTAGCCAAGCCCTTCGAGATGACGCAACCGGCAATCTCCCAACACCTGAAGGTACTCGAAGACGCAGGACTTGTTGCCTGTCGCGTGGACGGCACGAAGCGTCCTCGACGTCTCGCAAAGGCTGGCATTGAAGCAATGGACCAGTGGCTCGCAATGTTACGAAAAGCACTGGAGAAGAACTACGACCGGCTGGACGAGGTTCTCTCCGGCATGGAACAACCGAAGATAAGAAGATAAAACAAGGAGAAAAACGATGAACAAGTTGACTCTGAAGACTGAAGGTAACACCCACCTGGTTGTGACCCGGCGATTCGCCGCCCCTCCCGAAGCCGTTTACCGCGCTCATACCGATCCGAAACTGATCCAGAAGTGGCTGCTCGGTCCTGAAGGTTGGACGATGCCCGTCTGCAGCAGTGACGCCAGGCCGGGCGGCAAGATCCGTTATGAGTGGACGGATGGCAAGGGGCATGGATTCCACCTCACGGGCGAGTACCTCGAACTTGAGCCCTACAGCCGGATCGTTCATGTCGAGCGCATGCACCTGCCAGATCCTACGCCCGACAACCACGTTGAAACCAGATTTGCTGCGGACGGCACCGGCACGCTGATGACCATGCGCATGACTCTCCCGGATGCTCAGACGCGGGCCGCTATGCTCGCGACAGGAATGGAAGCCGGAATGGAAGCGAGCTATGTGCGACTAGAAGGGATGATCTAGATTGCTCACTTCGTCCGGACCCGGATTTGCGGGGCGTAAGAGTTCACACATTTAGTCGTAGCTGGAACCAGAAACGGCCAGAAACTCACACACGCCGGGAAAATACCCATGAGGAGCGCAGCACTAGCAAGTACCTCGGCCGCGATTTCCACCAGAGCAGAGCGGCTCGGCGATAGTCGCGATCTTTTCATATCAGATCCTGCTGATCGCGCTGATCTTTCTGACACCTGATCTGGCTCCTTCCTGGCACACAGTCAGCGAAGGGCCGATCGGGCCCTACGGCTGGATTATGTCAGCTGCATATATCGTCCCGGCGTTAACATCGGCTGGCCTCCGCACTTCGCATTTCTTACGTACATGCTGTGGGTCGTAATCTTAGGTCGGCAGGCGATCAGGTGCAGCCGTAGAGCCTCTAGTTAAATCCCGGCACAAGGGTGAAGTCACTATGGGCAAAGCCAATTTCACAAACGTGGATGAATACATTTCCGGGCAACCCGAGACCGCGCAGGCCGTACTACAGCTTGTGCGAAGCACGCTTCGCAAAGCCCTGCCAGGAGCGGAAGAGGTGATCTCGTACAAAATCCCGGCTTACAGAGTGCATGGTGGGATAGTGCTGTACTTCGCTGGCTGGAAGGAGCACTACTCGCTGTATCCCGCGGGCAAGCGTCTGGTCAGGGCTTTCAAGGACCAACTCGCGTCATACAAGGTCAGCAAGGGCACAATCCGTTTTCCACTCTTCGAACCGGTCCCTGTGAAGTTGATCGAAGGCATCGCGAAGTTCCGCGCGAAGGAAGCCGTCCAGCAGAAGAAGTCACAACCAACCGCCTTGAGGAAGCGCTAGGCCGCGCTTTTGGCACTGCCCTCCGGTCGCTAGGGCAGTCACAAGGCAGAGCCAGGTATGGGCACCGCTAGTCCATCCTTAATATTTAGAATATGAGTGCATCGGGGAACCGCAGCCCGCTTAGCTCCCCGCCGTCAGTGCCCACTGCTGGTCTTCCCTGCCGCTAATTGTGCAATCTCTCGGTAGTGGTGCAAGTCTGAACTGCACCACTACCGATCTCTCTGAGACATTGCGCGGCCCGATATGAAGTGCTAGGCTTATTGGCGAACAAAAGGCGAATACGCCGGGAGCCGCCGCATGACCTTCCCCGAGTCCCTAGCCCCACGATCAGACTCAGGTCTTGATAGCGTTCAGGAAATTCTGGGGACACTCGTTGCACGCTACCGCAGAGACGAAGTCCTGACCGCCGTGCGACAGATTCCTGCCCGAGAGGCCAAGTTTCGGCCTATCCCCGGTTGGGTGACAAGTGCCTTGTCTGAGGCGTACCGGGCGAAGGGAATTCAAGAACTGTACTCACACCAGGCGCTCACAGCCGAGCTGGTTCACGATGGAAAAAACGTCGTTGTGGTTACGCCGACGGCATCGGGCAAGACCCTCTGCTACAACCTGCCGGTACTGAACGCGGTGCTCGAGAATGCGGATACTCGCGCTCTTTACCTATTTCCCACCAAAGCACTGGCCCAAGACCAACTCGCCGAATTGCATGACCTATCCAAGCGCCTGGATGATCGCTTCGGAGTGTTCACCTACGACGGCGACACGCCCAGCGACGCCCGCAAGGCGATCCGGGAGCGTGGGCATGTGGTCTTGACGAATCCGGACATGTTGCACACCGGAATCCTGCCCCACCATACCAAGTGGATGCGGTTATTTGAGAACCTGCGTTACATCGTGATCGATGAATTGCACACCTATCGCGGAGTGTTCGGTAGCCATCTGGCAAATGTGCTACGGCGCTTGAGACGGGTCTCTCGGTTCTATGGTTCCAATCCGCAGTTCATCTGCTGTTCGGCCACGATCGCAAATCCCGGCGAACTGGCCTCGCAACTCGTCGAACAGGAAGTGGAAGTGGTCGAAGACAATGGCGCGCCGGCCGGGGAGAAGCTTTTCGTTTTCTACAACCCGCCGATGATCAACCGGAACCTTGGCATTCGGCGAAGTTATATCAATGAGAGCACACGCGTAGCCAAGGAACTGCTTGCCCACAGGCTGCAGACGATCATCTTCGCCAACAGCCGATTGCACACCGAGATTCTGCTTACTTATTTGCAGCAGGCGAATCCCTCGAAGCCAGGCCAAGCAGAACCAATCCGCGGTTATCGTGGAGGGTATCTTCCGGGGGAACGGCGCGAGGTTGAACGGGGGTTGCGAGACGGCCGGATTCTGGGAGTTGTCACCACCACTGCTCTGGAACTTGGCATCGATGTTGGGTCTCTGGACGCTTGTGTCATGGCGGGTTATCCCGGATCGATCGCGTCAACCTGGCAGCGCGCAGGACGGGCAGGCCGCCGTTGCGGGAGTTCCTTCGCGATCTTCGTTGCCTCGTCGGCGCCCCTCGATCAATTCATTGTGCAGCATCCGGACTACTTCTTCGGCAGTTCGCCCGAGCACGCCCACATTCAGCCTGACAACCTCGAAATTCTTGTGAATCACTTGAAATGTGCCGCGTTCGAACTGCCGCTCTCACCCGAGGAACGATTCGGCAACGTCGAACTGCCCGAACTCTGCGAACGTCTTGGGGAGGCTGGGTTCCTGCACAAGAGCGGCGGCAACTGGCACTGGGTGCAGGAGGCTTATCCCGCGGATACGATCAGCCTACGATCGGTGACCTCGGACAATTTTGTGATTATCAACACGACGGGCGAAGAGAACGGCGGGCCCGAGGTGATCGGGGAGGTCGACTTCTCTTCCGCGCTCACCACGGTTCATCCGAAAGCGATCTACATCCATCAGGGGCAGCAGTATCACGTCGAGCGGCTGGATTTCGACAAGCGCAAAGCTTACGTGAAACCGGTGAACGTGGACTACTACACCGATGCCATCCGGTACACCCAGGTGCGAGTACTTGAAATTGCGGAGGAGCAAAGCATTCCTGGTCCTGCAGCGCGGGTGCACGGTGAGGTGCTGGTGCGCTCGCAGGTTGTGGGCTTCAAGAAGATCAAGTTCTTCACTAACGAGAACGTCGGCTCGGGAAAGCTCGAATTGCCGGAGAACGAGATGCACACGACGGCATTCTGGCTGACGCTGGGGCACAGTCTGCTGGCGGAATTGCCCTTCACGCTTTCCGAGCGACAAAACGGCATCTGGGGATTGCTTTATGCCCTGGGATCCATAGCCACGCTCCTGCTAATGTGCGACCGGCGAGATCTTGGCACTGCGCTGGAGGAGCGTCCGCCCAGCGCAGCTTCCGAGATCAACTGGGAGGACTTCGCGGCACCACGCACGTCCGCCGTCACGGAGTTTTTCGAACCCAACCTTTATCTGTACGACGCCTACCCAGGTGGGATCGGATTTAGCGAGCCGCTCTATCGGATTTCGAATCTCCTGCTGGAACGCACGCGCGAACTCATCAGCGCCTGCCCGTGCGAGAACGGATGCCCTTCGTGTGTCGGGCCGGCCGGGGACCGAAGCCAAAGAACAAAGAACGTGGCGCTTGCGATGCTCGGACGCTTGTGCGCCTGAACTCGGGCAAGGGATTCGAGGACATGGATTCGAGGGCGAAGGTGAGCCAACTGATACAGGACCGATTTCGACGGCTGAAGGCGTTTCGCCCTCCGTCTCTTCCCACTCCATCGGGACTCCAATGGCAGCCAGCAATTCCTCACATTCACGCCGAACCATTACAGCTGGCGCGCGCGCTCCCAGACCAACCAGACAGGCTCGCGCAGCTTCTTGGTGCCTCGGCCAAGACAAATCAATATGGCGAACATCTCTCCCTGCATTGCTGGTTCGGCGAACCGGCACGATTTGCGCCGGATTTGCGGGCCTTACAGCTGCTCATACCCGACGCACCGGAGGATGTTGCGGATCCCGAGCAGTGGATATTTCTCGACACGGAAACCACGGGACTTGCGGGCGGGAGCGGCACTTACGCGTTTCTGGTCGGCCTGGCATGGTGGGAGGGTGGCGGACTCGAAGTCGAACAACTCTTCATGCGCGACTACGGCGAGGAGTGCTCGTTGCTATTTGCGCTGGCAGAGCGCCTCGCCGAGCGCCGGGTGCTGGTTACATTCAATGGCAAATCGTTTGACTGGCCGTTGCTTGAAACCCGCTATCGCATGAGCCGAAAGATCGCCCTCCCCGCTCCGCGAGCCCATCTGGACTTTCTTCATCCGGCGCGAAATCTGTGGCGGCTGCGGCTTGGGTCGGTGCGCTTGTCAGAACTTGAACGGCACGTGCTGGCATGGGATCGCGGTGCCGATCTCATGTCGGACCTGATCCCGCGCATTTATCTGGATTTCATTCGCGGTGCCCGGCCCGAACGGCTCATCCCTGTCTTCCATCACAACCAGATGGACCTGCGCGGTCTGGCCGGGCTATCCAGCCGGATTCTTTCCCTGCTGGGCGACGCCGAAACTCAGGGACAGGACGGACTGGAGCTGTTTGGGGTGTCCCGAATCTGCGAACGGCGGGGCGACGCCATCCGCGCGAGAAAGCTCTACGAACAATCGATCGCATCGGTGCTGCCCATCGAGACCGACCGCGCGGCCCGGCGCTCGCTTGCCCGGCTCGCAAAACGCGATGGCGATTTCGCAGTGGCTTGCGAACTTTGGAGATCCGCGTTGGGAAATTCGCGTCAGGGCTATGAGGCTTACGAGCAGCTGGCGATTTATCACGAACACAGGGCCCGCGACCCACAACAGGCGCGGGAAGTTGTTCGCCAGGCACTCGATGAACTCCGCCGGGCAAACCACACTGGCGCAATCACCCCAGGTGCATATCGCGAGATCCGGGCACGCTTCGAGCATCGAATGGTTCGCCTGGAACGAAAAAGCAGGGGGCCGCTGTTGGATGTCCTGGCCGCGGAACTCCCGGGAGAGTGAACCGAATGGAAGAGGGCAGAAAACGCGTGTTGGGAATCATCGCCGGTATCCTCGTCGCGCGTCATCTAAAAACGACGGAAGATCTGCACGATAGCCGGCCGAGTCCCCGCACGGAGTCGCTGGTGGGCTCGGCGGTGCAATGGGCGGAGCGAATTATGAGAAGGATCGATGGCGCGTTCACAAATTCCGATGATAATGATAAACGATGGCCGCGACCTTAGAGGAGATTCTGACTTCGGTCTGGCGCCAAGCCCTAGTAGAGGGGGCCATGACCGTCACCGTCGGTGGCAAGAGCTTTCCGGTGCGAAAGACGAGCCGGTCGCGATTGCGCGAAGTGGATTTTCGGTTCGAGGACCACGAACTGCGTGGGCTGGAGCAAAATCCCAAAACCACTTCTCGTTGGGCGCGACTGGCACGCGAGGGAAAGAAGGTCATGCAGTTTCTAGGTGCAGGGCGCTATATTGCGGTCGTTGTGGATGGACGAGTGCAGTTCTACGGGAAAAAGGCTTCGTCGGGATGAACCAGGCACACGAGACACCCGAGAGGAATCGCGGAGCCATTGGAATTGAACTTGTGACGTGTCGACGAGGTGGCTAGCCATCAGACAGCACATCGGTAGAATCGACTAAAGTCCTCGGTGAGGTTCTGTGGTGAAGGATTTGGGGGTTGAAAGCCTCCCCGAGAAGGGACGGATTCTCAATGCGGTCGCGCTGCAAAGTGCTGTTTTATGTGATGAATAGTGATGTTGTCAGCGACAGCCGCCATGATCAGTGTCTGGTCTGCGGGAGCCGTTCGCTTTTCAACATGAGCTCGCATGTTCGGCGGAAATCTTCCCAACACAGCGACCAAGCTTAATCGCCTCGGAAGTACTGGAAGCGACCCGTCGGGAAATTGTGCTGAGTTTTCGGGGGCGTCACAGGCTTCACAAGAAGGCGCTCGGTTGAGTCGTTCTGTGGCCAGTTAATGGTGCGCAAAATCATCCATGTCGACATGGACGCGTTCTACGCTTCGGTCGAGCAGCGGGATGATGCGCAACTGCGTGGCAAGCCCGTGATCGTTGCCTGGCGGGGCAAACGTTCTGTCGTTTGTGCCGCTTCATACCAGGCCAGAGCTTTTGGAGTTCATTCCGCCATGCCAGCCATGCAGGCGGAGCGCTTATGTCCCGGGGCGATCTTCGTCGCTCCGGATTTCACCCGCTACCGGGCGGTTTCGAACAGTGTCCGGGAAATCTTCAAGCGTCATACCGACTTGATCGAACCACTGTCGCTCGACGAAGCTTACCTCGACGTCACCGAGAACAAGATGGGCTTGCCGACTGCCACACTGGTGGCGCGCACCATTCGTGAGCAAATCCGCGAGGAATTGAATTTGACGGCATCCGCGGGCGTAGCGTCCAACAAGTTTCTGGCAAAACTCGCCTCCGACTGGCGCAAGCCCGATGGGCTGTTTGTCATTCAGCCGGAGGAGATAGATGCATTTCTCCTCCCGCTACCCGTCGGACGACTGCCAGGAGTCGGTAAAGTGACGGGCGAGAGGTTGGCGAACCTCGGCATAAAGACTGTAAGGGACTTGCGAACGCTGGATTTGCCAGTGCTCGAACTTCAGTACGGCCGCTATGGACTGCGCCTGCACGACCTCGCCCGCGCGATCGACAATAGTGAAGTCGTGCCGGACCGGCCTACCCAATCAATTTCGTTCGAAGATACCTTTGAGCACGACGTGCCATTGGGGGAAACCGAACCAATGATACGGCGCCTGACAGAAAAACTTTGGGTTGCCTCGCGCAAACAATCGCGGATAGCACGCACGGTGGTTCTCAAATTGAAGACCAGTGAGTTCAGGATTCTTACCCGCAGCCACACGCCAGGTTCTCCTCCCTCCTCCCGCGACGAATTGACGGAGATCGCCCTTAAGCTGCGAGAACGAGTGGACCTCGGTCGGCAGCAACGTTATCGGCTGGTTGGCGTCGGCTTGAGCAATTTTCGGGATTCCGCAGACACGGCTTCGCAGCCGGACCTCTTCCAAATACACGACTAGAACGCCGGCCCAATGGGGGAAACGGCGGGCGCTTCCCTGCCCTCGCTACAATAAGAGTCATCATGGCAGTGGTTGTCGAAATGCAGAACACGGGTGATCCAGCCAACCGGTCCGAGATTGTCGCTTCGATCGAACACGCACTCTGCGAATTGCAAGGCGATTGGCGGATCTCAATTGTCGGTTCTCGCGGCAGCGACGACTGGGAGATAAAGGTTGAGGGACCTCGCGGTTTCGAGCGCATGTACACTCTGGTCGGCAGCACGGGGGAGCACCAGCCGGAAGTGATTCGCTCCGTGCTCTTAAAGCTTCTCTCCGGAAAACCGAAGAACCTCTAAGACGCAAAGGGAGCAATTCTGATATCCAAACGAAAACCTTGCAATCACGCAGGGAACCAGGAGGGCTACCCGCCTGCGCTAAGCTTCGCTGGAATCGCCAGGGGCACGTCACTGTCACGATCGTGCGCCATAGCTGAGGTCACTCTTGGGATATTAAAAAATACGCACCATCAAAAGCCGCCAGCTCGAAATTACGGACGGAATTACCAGACCCTCCCGCTGCGTCACTGCGACGGATGGACACGCGCTCGCCGTCCTTCCACCGGAGATCCGCCATTTGATCCGCCGCGGTGGGATTATAGACATGAACCAGCCAACTGTTCGCAGCCGCCACTGGCTTAATGGAAAAGACAATAACGTTCGTCGAAGAGAGCTCCATGAGTGGAAGATGCAACGGCCCGGGCGAGCCCGACACGCTGACGATTAGCGGCTGTCTTCTCTCGGTACCGAATTTCACGGCTTCCGTTGCATCGAAGGCCGCGTGCGGCCGCATAGAATAGGCAAATGTGACAGGTCCTTCCTGATCAGCTTTGTAATTTGTATGCCAGTAGTTGTTCATAACATAGGAGTAGATCGAAGATGACGTTTTGATCGACTTCATCCAGGGCTGTTCGGCCGTGATCTCGCCGAGTTCCACCAGCGGCGCGTTCGCTGTTGCCCAGGTTACACCATACTCCCGGTTCGAAATGTCCACCCAACTCTCCACCGAGAAAAAGTTCTTGCAAGCACCGGCTAACTGATCGGTCTCCGGACGAACCACTCCATCGGCCACGTCGTACCGCAACTGCCCTTCAGGTACAGAGAATGGAAAGGCAATATGCACTCCCTCTTTTTGGCGTACGGCGAGTTTGTCAATCTTCGCGATCACGTCCACGCGATCGATTCCTTCGACGAGTCGGATCTCGCTGGAATAGTGCTTCGCGCCGGGCGCATCGCCCTCCACCAGAACCGAGACCACCAGGTCTCCCTGTTCCTTCGCTCTCACGTGCACGTTCGAGATCCCGTGTGCTTTTCGTGAATCGGTGCCAGGCACATAGAGATACTCAGCCAGCCCTCCGCGGGCCGCATCCACCAGCTCAACTCCATTCCTCTTCAGACTCGCGATCGCCCCCGTTTGCGGGTTGATCGACAGTGAAAGGAAATCATTGTCCAGCGCATTCCCCGTGACCTTTGCGGAATCACCTCTGCCGGCGTTCCCAGGGGTCACTACAAGTTCGTCGGACGAAAACGGCGGGATGTTATCGACCAACACTGCCAGTTCTCCTGTGGACAGGCGTTGCGACCGCAGCAGCTTGCCGCTGGG
>DATNKA010001002.1:0-4986 GCA_035603655.1 Candidatus Acidiferrales bacterium
GGCCCGAGGAACGCACAGGGTTTCGCGAGCATGCTCTCGAAACCCTGAGTGTAACGTCGGTCAGATTCTCTATTCTTTCTCCCGATAAGGTCTGTCCTCTCCGGCCACCCCAGAGATCGTTCCCGCAAACTTCCCCGTGGCGGCAAAGAAAACAGGGTTGCCCAGGGCGTCGGCAGCCACTGTCTCCACTCTCTCAGTCATCGTAAGGACGCCGGATGCATGCTGGAAACGGCCGGTCCCACCGCTGATTTGAAACGTTAAGCTACAGTGGGCCTTTCCGGTGGTCAGATCTATGCAATCCCCGCCCTGCGTGAGATTCACTTCCAATAGACTGCCATCCTGGAAGCGAAACACGCCAGCGCCGGCCAGTTCCGGGAGGAAGAGCTGATTCGAGGCCGAGCAAGTGCTGGACGTCCCGGGAGAATTTGCGATCGCTCGCACATTCGTAACGGTGAACGGACCGAGCGTACCTTGCCCGGCGAAGTTGTCGCCGTCGTTGCTGGTATCCGGTTGTTGGAGATTGATGGTGCTGGGCGCAGAAGTTCCCGAAAATGTCATCTTTACGGACTTATCATCCGCGCGGGCGGCTACGACACCGAGATTGAGAATCAGTGCCACGATTGCCGAGTGTTTCGTTAGTCCCCTAACGGAACGGAATAGAGCCGTCGCGGCAGTGCCAATTGTTGTTAAGCGTTCCATGGTGTCTCCTTTAGGCTTGACCGATTGGGTGGCCAGTTCTTATTCGGCGCACCTGGCACGAATAAGGAATCGCGGGGCGAAAGGTTACAGAAGCCTCAGCGAAGGGACTAGAATGGGGCGCTGCAAATCTGCCCCGATGGCAAGCTGCCCTCAATGCGGAACGGAATTGGGATCCGATGATCCCGCGGGACTGTGCCCTAAGTGCCTGATGCAGGGCGTGTTCGAGAGTTCGCTTGGCGGCAGCGACTCCGGAATTCACACTGTTGACACCCTGACGGCGGGATTCTCCGATGACGACTTCGGCCGTTATCACATCCTTCGACCGCTTGGCGAAGGCGGTATGGGAACCGTCTACCTGGCCGAGCAGCGCGAACCCATTCGCCGCACCGTCGCCCTCAAAGTCGTCAAACTCGGAATGGACACAAACGAAGTACTGACGCGCTTTAGCCACGAGCGCCAGGCGCTGGCGATGATGGACCACCCGAACATCGCGCGCATCTTCGATGCGGGTGCCACGCCAAAGGGCCGGCCTTACTTCGTAATGGAGTACATCGATGGCAGACCAATTACGCAGTACTGCGACATCAAACGGATGACCATCGGGGACCGCCTGGAACTGTTTCTCGCGGTGTCCCGCGCAGTTCAGCACGCGCACCAGAAGGGCGTGATCCACCGCGACCTCAAGCCTTCGAATGTTTTAGTGATGGAACAGGAGGGCGCACATGTCTCGAAAGTGATCGACTTCGGCATCGCAAAAGCGACCGACCAGTGGGCCGTGGAGAAGACTCTTCTCACGCAATTCGGCCAGATGATCGGTACTCCGGAGTACGCCAGTCCCGAGCAGGCTGGGGTCATGACTGGAGACGTCGATGAGCGCTCGGATGTGTATTCACTCGGTGTGATCTTGTACGAGCTTCTCATCGGAGCGGTGCCTTTCGACTCAACCAGATTGCGGCAGGAAGGGCTGGCCGGGATGCTGCGCATGGTTCGTGAAGAGGAGGCGCCGCCGCTTTCGCGTAAGCTGAGTGCAATGGGCGCAGCGACGGCTGATATCGCCTCGCAACGTCAGACCGACCCCGCCTCCCTGCGCCGCCTCGTAGATGGCGATCTGAACTGGATCGCTATGAAGGCTCTGGAAAAAGCGCGGGAACACCGATACGCTTCGGTGGCCGATCTGACCTCCGATATCGAGAGATATGTTGAGCACCGGCCGGTGCTTGCCTCTCCCCCAAGCGCCTTGTACCGGGCGCGCAAGTTTGTTCGCAGGCATAGATCGGCGGTTCTAGGTGCAGCTGCCGGTTTCGTTTTCATTGCTTTAGTCGGGCTGACGGTTTGGTCGCTCATATACCGCAACACCTCGCCAAGACCCAAGCTGACTGACAAGGACACGATTGTCCTGGCGGATTTCGACAATAAGACTGGCGATCCGGTTTTTGACGATACGCTTCGCCAGGGGCTGTCCGTGGAGCTTCAACAGTCGCCGTTCTTCAGCCTGATTCCCGACCGGCAGATCCAGGCGACGCTCGCGTTGATGGGCCAGCCGAAGGATGCGCGGCTGACTCCGGAAACCGCGCGGCAAATCTGTGAGCGAACCGGCAGCACCGCGATGTTAGCAGGCTCAGTCGCAGCACTCGGAAGCCGGTATGTGGTGGGCCTGCGCGCGGAGAATTGCAAGACGGGAAACATTCTGGATCAAGAGCAGGCGGTGTCCGCAGACAGAGAAGGTGTGCTGAGTTCCCTCAGTCAGATCGTGCGCGAATTCAGAACTCGAGCCGGCGAATCGTTGGCTACCGTGGAAAAGCACTCGACGCCGCTCGCCGAGGCTACGACGCCGTCACTCGAAGCTCTTAAGGCCTACGGCACTGGGATGAAGGCTGACTTATCGGCCGGGAGCGCCGCCGCCGTCCCTTTTTTCCGCCGTGCCATCGAAATCGATCCCCAATTCGCGATGGCGTATGCGGATCTGGGCCTGGCTTATAGCGATATTGGGGAGTCGGTATTGTCGGCCGAAAGCACCACCAAAGCTTGGCAACTGCGGGATCGAGTCGGCGACCGGGAGAAGTTTTTTATCGACTTCATATACGAGCGCGAGGTGACGGGAAATCTGGAAAAGGCCTACCAAACGCTTGAGACTTGGTATGAGACCTATCCTAGCGGTGAGGAACCGAGCCCCCACGATTTGTTAGGGGGCCTTTCCACCCACGGGACTGGCCGATTTGAGAGAGCCATCGAAATATCCCGAGAAGAGATCGCGGCCCATCCTACCGATGTCTTCGGGTACCACAATCTGGCATCGAGTTTGTTTTTCCTCGACCGTTTCCCCGAAGCCGAGAAGACTCTTGAACAAGCGGCCGAACGCAAGGTGGGAGAACCTTATCTCCTGGTGCTTCGATATACCCTCGCTGCCTTAAAGGACGACAAGGAGCAGATGGATCGAGTAGTCGCTCTGGCCAAGGGCAAGCATGGAGCGGAACACTGGGTGGCTCACGCGGAGGCTCTCGCTCTGGCTCGTTCCGGTCGCCTGCAGGACTCGCGGCGATCGTCCAGCCGGGCTGTGAATCTGGCCCTGCAAGAGGGGCAGCGCGAGAAGGCAGCAAGTTATCGGGCCGCCCAAGCGGTGTGGGAAGACGTTTGTGGAAACGGCGCCGAAGCAAAAAGCAGCGCATTGGCGGCACTCGAGCTTTCAAGGGGCCGGGACGTCCAGTACGCTGCCGGCCTTGCCCTGGCTCTTTCGCGAGAGTCTCGATCGGAGGTGCTCGCCAGCGACTTAGAAAAACGATTCCCGGAAGACACTTTTGTGAAATTTACCTATGCGCCTGTTCTTCGCGCTGTATCGGCGCTGCAGCGCGGGAAGCCCGTAAACAGCCTGGAAGAACTGCAAATTTCTTTGCCCTATGAGCTGGCCGCGAACGGCCTCAACTTCAATCATTTCTATCTTGGCGGTTTGCACTCGGCCTACGTCCGAGGCGTAGCTTTAATGGCCACCCATCGGTATGCGGAAGCGGCAGCCGAGTTTCAGAAGATTCTCGATCATCGCGGGCTCGTGGGGCTGGATCCCATCAGTGCATTAGCGCATTTGCAACTCGGGAGAGCATATGTCTTGGCAGGTGACAGGATCAAGGCAAAAAGTGCATATGAGGATTTCCTCTCACTTTGGAAGAATGCCGACCCCGATGTTTCGATCCTGAAAAGTGCCAGAGCAGAATACGACAAGCTTTAGCGATGGGGCTGTAACTTTTCACTTCTGATTCCTTATCCTGTTTAGGGGTCTCGCGAGGATAAGACCATGAACAGCCATACCATGCACACTCTTCCAGGATCATCGCAGTTTCCGACGACGCGGTGGACTCTGGTGGTCGCGGCTGGCGATCCACGACGGAAGGATGCTCGTTCCGCGCTGGTTTCTCTGTGCGAGAAATACTGGTATCCACTTTATGCCTATCTGCGCCGGCGTGGTTATGCGCCCGATCAGGCGCAGGACCTCACACAGGAGTTCTTCATGCGCGTGCTGGAAGGGCGATATCTCGATAAGGCCGATCCGAAAAAGGGTCGATTTCGATCGTTTATTTTGACCTCCTTGAAATTCTTCGCGGCGGACGAACAAGACCGTCAACGCGCCCAGAAACGCGGTGGCACAGCCGTTGTGTCCTTCGAATTTTCATCGGGTGAATCCGGTGAAGAGCGGTATCAAAGGGAGCCCGGTCACAACGAGACACCAGACCGGATCTTCGAGCGCCGCTGGGCCCTATCGGTGCTTGAACGCGTCCTGGATAGATTGCGCGACGAGTTCGTCCAGCATGGCCGTCCGGAGAATTTCGAACGGATGAAGGTGTTTCTTCTCGGTCAGTCCGAAGCGCCATATGCCGACCTGGCCCGCGAAATGAATACGTCAGAAGGAGCGCTGAAAGTAGCCATCCACAGGCTTCGCAAACGTTATCGCGAGCTCCTTCGCCAAGAAATCGCGGACACGGTCGCCGATCCCGCAGAAGTAGAGTCCGAACTGCGGTATCTGGTGGCTGTGCTCACGAGGAAGTAGTAGCTCGGCAATCTAGCGGTATCAGTACTAAGAACTCGGGTTGAATCGGTCGCAACCACTCCCGGCAAACCCGAAGTTTAGTCCAGACCAAATTCGCAACTCCGCGGTCGAGAAGTCGGCTTGTGGGAAGTCAGAGGTTTCAATCTGGGCCCGCGTCAACCGACGGCACCGCTAGGAGAGGCCCGTTGTTCTCTTGAGCGAGCCCAGTAACAGCGCCATCGGTATCCACCTGCTGCTGGAACTTTGTTCCC
>DATNKA010001003.1:0-2664 GCA_035603655.1 Candidatus Acidiferrales bacterium
GGAAAGAATCTACGTCGTGCTGTCCGCTTTTCCGCATCCTGCTAGATGAACTCAGCGGGAGCTGCAGCCGCTTTGGGCTCGCGACTTGAACCCCATGGAAGCGCTTTGGCCACGGTTTGCGCAGACGCCTCTTCCTCAATCGGCAGCTCTACGGTCACTGAGGCTCCCCCGGGCTCCAGGTTTTCGAGTCTAATCTCCCCACCGTGTTCCTTGACAATTCCGTGGCAGATACTGAGACCGAGACCGGTACCCCGACCTACTGGTTTCGTGGTGTAGAACGGATCGAAAGCACGATTCAGGTCAGAGAATCCAGGACCTGTATCCTCGACCACGATCACTGCGCGACCGCCGCGCTGGAATGCGCGGACGGCGATCTGTTTCGGTTTTGTTCCGCTTTCTACTGCATCGATTGCGTTGTTGATCAGATTAAGTAACACCTGTTTGCACTGGTCTTCGTCCGCCACAATCAGTGGTAGATCCGCCGGAATGTCCACTGAGACTTCCACGTTTCGAGTTCGGACGTGGTACTCACGCAGTGCCAGCACATCCTGAACAATCGGCAGTAGGCTTACTGCCCGACGATCCGACACGCTCTGCCGCGAGAAACGGAGGAGGTTCTCTACGATCTTTTTCATGCGACGACCTTCCCCTACGAGCTTGTCCAACCGGTTGCGTACGGGCCCAAGGGTTATGTCGTCGCTTAGCAACTCACCATAGCCGATTACGGCAGTGAGAGGGTTGTTCAGCTCATGGGCAACTCCCGCAACTAGCTGTCCCAAAGCGGCCAGCTTTTCCGATCGCACTAACTGGCGTTGCAGCGACTTCAGTTCGAGAGCGACTCCCAAGTCGGTCGCCAGTAGCTCTATGCGCGACAACTGGTAAGCGTTAACTTCTGCCGGCTCTCTTGGATCGTCGAGCGCCATGCATCCCAGGTAACCGCCGCGCACAGAGCGCAGGGGTATCAGCAGCTCGTCGCCGCTGTTCCAATAGGGATTGAGATCATATTGCAACTGGCTTTTCACAGGATCGTATTTCGCGGCGAGTGCCGCAGAGAGTAAGAACGAGTTTTCTCCGATGCGGTGCCCGCGGGTGCAAAATTCTTTGATATCCTCGGTCGTCCAGTGCTTGGCTTTGTTCTGTAGTTCCGCTAAAGCTTTGGAGGAGAGCCCGCTGGCGCCCGCCAACCGCAACCCATGGCCTGCGTTATCCAAATGGATGGCCGCTACCCGGAAGTTGCTTACTTCCGTGATCGCCAAGGCAATTTCAGCGCACAGGAGATCTACGTCCACGCCGCTCAAAAGCTGCGAGGTGATAGCAGAGAAACGCTCCAGTTGGCGATTTAGGGCACGTTCCTTGTGCTGCATCGCCTCGATGGATTCGGACTTGTCTTCGACCATAGCCAGAATCATTCCGAAGGCGACAAACATCTTCGGGACGTTCCACAATTCTGGAGGTACATTTACACCCGGCGCGAAATGGTCAATGAGCATTCCAACTGGGAACACTGCGCCCCAGGTAAGGAAACCAACGACCACGGTCAGCGTTCCCGGAGAAATGCGCCAGTAATTCCGGCAGACAAAAATGCCCGGTAACGCAAATCCGAGGCCGAGTAACGCAGTCACGCCCTCGTCAAAGGAGCCATGTAAGGCAGCTCGGGTCGCCCAAATACCGGTGGCCGCAATGAGGACCGCAGTCGCGACGGTATACAGGTAGGCCTTCCGGTGAATCCGAAAGAGCAAGAAAACTCCGCTTCCAAAACACGCGGCCAGGCACAACACAAAGGGCCAGCGTGCGTGTACGTCATAGCAGTCCAGCACTCCGTAAGTTACGCAAGGTATGCCCGTCACCAGGAGCAGCAGATTTCTCTTGGCTCTGTCCTCCACAACTGACGAAACAGAAACCACAAAGATTACCGCGGATGCTAGCAGTGAGGTTAAATCGACCGCCAGCAGGAATGGGCTGACTGGTCCGGTGGCAGGTTCCAGCATCTGTGCCACGAAATGAATGAAGACCAGGAACCAGGCGACCAGCCAAAGTTGCAAGCGCGCAGAGCGTCCATGCCGTTTCAGGCCGGCGAAAATGCCGACCAGAACAGCCACGGTCACGACGGTTGGCATTTTCTCGAGAATAGTCATCAGACTATTGATGGTTGGCCAGTTTATCTTAACCGAGGCCCAGAACCAAAGTGACTTATGTAACCTACTGAGCAACTCCGGATCAAGGACCTCTGGAGCGAGACGGTTTGTTGGCAAACCGATTAATGAAATGACGTCCGCTCACCCCGGATCGGTCTCGCGCTGGATGTGGGCGTCGCACTGAGGCAACGCGACACGGGACCCAATGCGATCTTACACCTTTGCCTTGACACCCAAGAGCAAAAGTAGCAGTATTTATTCCCTGTATTAAATGCATTTAATACAGCGGATTCCCTGCGGAGGAAGCTATGTTGTCCTGGAGGGCCAGCCTTTCCACCTCGGTTCGACTTGTTTCGGTCGCTGGCATCCTACTCGCAATGTTTGCCTGGAGTCTCACCACGCAAGCGCAGTCTGCCTACGTGCGCGTCAGTCAGGTTGGCTACGAAGCGGGCGCAACACCTTTTCGTGCCTACCTGATGTCCTCGGCGGAGGGGGGCGGAGCTAAATTCAAGGTGGCCGACTCAAAGGG
>DATNKA010001004.1:0-8790 GCA_035603655.1 Candidatus Acidiferrales bacterium
TCACAAAGGCCTTGGGCACCCAGATGAGGGTGAAACAGAGTAGACAATCGTCAGGGTCAGAGCGCCGGCACGTGTGGTCCGGCGCCAGAGGATCGCGATCCCCCCGGCGAGCTCAATGACCGCGGTGAGATAGGCGAGCGGTACGCGCAGAGGGAAGTTGGGGCTAACGTTCTGCCAGGTAGTGGCGAAGTCGCCGGAGACTAGGCCCAGAAGGCCAAGAAAGATGGCGGCTCCGCCGTAGACGTAAAGCCCGAGATTTGATGTGATGCTGCGTTGTTTTGCCATCGAGTGACGAAAAATTCAGTATCTCTCGGCGGGGTGCGGTGGGCAATAGCCACTTTGCGCGATTTGAGCCGGACCAGTGCTGATCGGTTGGATCCCAGGTTTCCATTTGAGACATCTGGCATTGTCATTCCCGAACTCGCGATCGCGCGATGCCGCCGCCCCGCCGGCGATATACTTCCAGCCGGGTTGAGGAGTCTATGAAAATCGCGAGTGGTATGAGAAGAGCTTTTTCTCTGCTGGTGCTGCCTGGCTTGCTGCTGTCGGCGCAGTTGTTGCCATTGCCCCCGAGTGATAGCCCCGATGGCCCTAACGCAGCGATGATGGCCCCAGTCACGGCGCTTGCCCGTTACATGGCGCACGTGGACGGTGCCGCTTTGCCTTCTGTTTTCGCGGAGGATGGACTGGTTATCGTCGAGAATTTCCCGCCCTACATTTTCAATGGCAAAGATGCGGCAGAACACTGGGCTGCTGGTTACCGAAAGCATGTCGAGCGCCTTAGGGAGCTGAAGTGCGATTTCGCCAAAGCTCATGACTTCGACCGAAGCGGTGATCGGGCGTATTTCGTGCTCCCAACCACTTGGCGCGGCCTACAACCGGGATCACAGTTTGAGGAACATGGTGCATGGGCGTTCGTGCTGACAAAATCGTCAGGGCAATGGCGGATCATTGCGTATGGCTGGGGTGCGAGCGACGAGACGGACTGGCCGATGAAAACACCATAGAACATGTTGAGAATCGTCATGATAACGTTTGCCAACTAGACAAGAAGATTCTCAGTGGCGGCCGAGCGAGAGTCTTCCGCTTGAATGCTGATGCAGTAGCAATCCAAAAGAATGGAGATTGCAATCGGGAGAGCATCGGAGTGCGCTTGCCCCAGGCAGCCCTGATCTGACTTGGCGATTGCCGAAGCGGATCCGCAATGTATCATTCGTCTTAAGAATTCTGTGAGAATGCCAGTTATGCATTCGCTCCGTATCTGCCGCCTCGGTCTCTCGCTCGCACTGTTGTGTACTTTGGTGTCCGCGCAAAACATGCAACCCTTCACTTCACCGCTGCCCACGGGAGTGCGACTTGATCCCGCCGGCGACGTGATCGACCTTGGCAGTTTGCCGATCAACCTCGTGCTCGCGCCCGAAGGGGACAAAGCCGTGGTCGTGCTCAGCGGGTGGCGCGAGCAGGGCGTTCAGGTGGTTGATGTGAAAACGAGGAAGGTCACACAGACGGTGCTCCAAGATGGCGCATTCTATGGCGCCGCCTTCTCGCCCGACGGCCACCGTCTTTACGTCTCAGGCGGCAACGCCGACTTCCTCTTCGTCTATTCCTGGAAGAATGGAGCGGCGACGCTGGAGAACAAGTTCGAACTAGCGAAGGCAAGGACCGAGGACGGCACGGGCACAAGCTATCCGGCGGGTCTGACGGTCGCACCCAACGGCAAATTTGTTTATGTCGCCGAAAATGTCGGAGACCGGCTTGCGGTGGTGAACGCCGTAACCGGTGAGATCACGCAACGGCTTTCTACCGATCATTATCCTTATGGCGTCGCGCTAACGGCGGGAGGTCAGGTGTTCGTATCGGCTTGGGGCGGTAGCACGGTGTCGCAGTTTCGGGTTTTGGCGGACGGGACGTTAGCGTATCTCGGCCGGATCGAGGTCGGCCGACATCCATCGGCGCTGGCAGTGAGTGGAACCAAGCTGTACGTCACGCTCGCAGGTAGCGATCGTGTCGTCGTTGTCGACACGAAGCTGCGAAAGGTCGTGCGCTATCTGCATGATGGGGCGCCTGGTGCGCCACCCGAGGGCAGTACGCCCAACGCCCTCGCACTCAGCTCCGATAGCAAGCGGCTGCTGGTCGCAGAAGCGGACAACAACGCGGTCGCCGTCTTTGACTTAGCTGCAGGCAAGATGATCGGACGCGTTCCGACCGACTGGTATCCCACTGCGGTTGCCGAAGCCGGTGATCAGCTCCTCGTCCTTTCAGGCAAAGGCCACGGCACGCATGCCAACCTCGACGGCCCCGTACCGCTCACGAACTGGCCGAACGAGAAGCCGACAGCGTACGCGCTCGGACAGTTGAATGGCACAATGCGCGTGCTCTCAGCATCCCTTCCGCCGCCGCAGTTGGATCGCTTCAGCGAGCGGGTTGCGGCCGCCAATAACTGGCAGCACAAGCTGGTGGCCGGCCGCTATCCGCCGTTCCGCCATGTGGTCTACATCATCAAAGAGAATCGCACTTATGATCAGGTGCTCGGAGACATGAAAGAAGCCGATGGAGATGCGAGCCTTGTGTATTTCCCCGACATCGCCGTCACTCCAAATCACCACGCGCTGGCGCGGCAGTTCGGCCTTTTCGATCGCTTCTTCGTGAATGCCGAGGTAAGTTCGCAAGGACACATCTGGTCCACCGCCGCCTACGTCACGAATTACGGTGAGAAGACCGTGCCCTCGGCTTACGCTGGCAAGCGCACTGACGTGGACGGAGAAGAAAGCGATGAGCCGGAACGTGGCTTTCTGTGGACGCTCGCGATGCAAGAGGGCATCACCTTCCGCGACTACGGAGAAATGGTCAAGGGGAATCCCGGCTGGCCGGTGACGCAACACGACTTAGGTGGCGACGTAAATCCTGACTACGTCCCGATGGACCTGATCACGCAAGATCAGAAGCGCGCCGATGTGTGGATCGCTGAACTCCAGCGCTATGTGCGCGACGGCAATATGCCCCAGCTCGAACTCATGTGGCTGCCGATGGACCACCTGGCCGCCGGACGTCCGGGCAAGTGCACACCGCGCGCGTGCATGGCTGACAACGACCTCGCACTTGGGCGGGTGGTGCAGGCGCTCTCGAACAGCCCGTATTGGAAGGACACAGTGATCTTCGTCGTTGAAGACGACGCGCAGGCTGGGCCCGACCATAACGATTCGCACCGCGCGCCATTCTACGCCATCTCCGCCTACAACCGGCCGGGCACAGTGCATCGCTTCATCAACACTACGGACGTGGTCGCAGCGATAGAAGACATTCTCGGCATGGGGCGGCTCTCGAAATTTGATTACTTCAGCCGATCCCTGGCGAACATCTTCGCATCGGCGCCTGACCTCGCGCCCTATGACCCAATCATCCCCACGCAAGATTTGAATGAAAAGAATCCTCCGAATACGGCAGCCGCACGCATGTCGGAGGGTCTGGACCTTAGTGCGCCCGATCGCGCGAACGATCAGCTCTATAACCGTATTCTGTGGCTGATGCTGAAGGGTGATACGCGACCGCCAGTTGCACGGAGACACACGGCCCTACATGCGCTGCAATCGAGCAAATGATGACGATTCCTGACGTTCTATTAGCCAACATATCCACGGTGCTACGCGGACTGGAGAAGACAGACCGGTAGGCAGGAAAGGGGACTCTCCGGTTTTCTTTTGAGAGCACAAAGGCAGCATCCATTTGCTGCCGGAGTAGTCCACGAAATCGACTTCGCCAGCCTCGTGGAAAGAGTCCGAAACATCGATCGTCCGTTCGATAAGCCCCGATAAACGTCCAGGGTCGCCGGAAAGTCTACTTCCAGGCGCCGCCTGGGGTTCTTCGATCCCCTCTTGCCGGTGATGGCGGCCAGCGGCCCCATATAAACCTCCCGCCCGTTTCTCATGAAGGAGACGGCCCGTGACTTCAAACACTCGCGGGTCGTTCTTCAGCAACCTTCCTCGACACAGGTCCTGAAACTCCAATTGCGAAAGCCCCAACTTGACCTTTTTCGGTGACAACGCGAGGGGAGATCTCGAGCGTTTCTTACTGACGCGTACACCAGTGCTCGGACCTCTCTTTCCCCGTTCCAACCGGTATGCCCGAGAAATTGGATTGTGGCCACAAAACTCCCAGCGCACGGCGTGTGAGAACACGGCTTCGTCACCGTTATGCTTCCAGTTCCCAGATTCAGAGCCGTGCGCACAATTTCAATCTCCGGATGTTGATAGCGCATGCAGTTTTCACATCCTTTATATGTCCCATGGTTTTCATTACAGCCGCCAGACACGATGGCTGGCCCCGAAACCACATGGCACGCTGTTGTTGATGGTCGATCGCATCGACTGGCAAGGGCGCTGCGTGTTTCCCATCTTTGGCTGTCAACCGGGACTTCGAACTTCCGGCCGTCCGACCTACGTGTGGGATATGCCTCGCGTTGAAATCGGGGATGTCTGAATGAAACGATTTCAAGATACTTTGCACTATCCAAGAGATAGCTAGCTCCCACCTGCTCTCCCACAAAAGGAGAATTTGCAATGAACCCGCGCCCCAACGTCACATCACTTCGTTCAACCTCCGCCTGCCACGCATTATTTGCCTTGGGAGCGGCCCTGCTGTTGCTTCTTTCCGTCTGCACCGCACAAACAGCAAATGCTCACAGCCCGAGTGAGGATCAGAGCCGGAACATCAGCTACGTTCACCCTCCAGCGAACGCGGTAGCGCCCGTTCCGCATAAGGACCCGCTTCACCCGGCGCCGGCGCCAAACGCCGGACCGAAGACGCCATTCAGCAAAGGAGCGCCCAGATCGCTGCCTCACCAGATTCCGGCAAACCTGGAAAAAGAAGATCCAGACAATCTGATCCGGAACTGGAAAAACCGCCGCCCCATGGAAGAAAGAAAGCGGGCCGTCGAAGAGTCGATGGCGATGCCGACAGAACCGGCGAAGGCTGAGTTGCCCTCAAGAGAAGAGTCTGCTCGGGCCGCCGCCAGTGGAGTGACAGCTTCTCTGAGCACCTCAGGCTGGGAGCAGATCGGTTACGGTGACTACAACTCAGACGGAGTTCACTATCAGGCGGGTCGCATTCGCCAAGCGACTTATGCTTACGACAACTCCCAGAACTCAACCGTGCTTTGGCTGGGAGCAACCGGCGGCGGCTTGTGGAAGGCGGTCGACTTGTTCTTTGCCGCCGTATTTGTCCCCATGAGCGATAACCTGCCAGGGTCTCCCTCGGTTGGCGCGTTCCTGGTTCAGCCCGGCAATTCCAACAATATCCTGATCGGTACCGGTGACAGCTACCGGTACAGCGGAACGGGCATGTACCAGACCACCGACGGAGGCACCACCTGGCACGCGGTCGAGCCCTCCGACGGAACGTCTTGGCCATCCGCTTTTCAAAAGATATTGATCGACCTCAGTGACAGCACCAACAACACCGTTCTCGCTCAAGGCGATACCGGTATCTGGCGTTCGACTGACTTCGGGAGCACCTGGTTCAAGGTGTATTCGGGCTGGGTAACGGATTTGGTGCAGGACCCTGTCAACACCTATATCTGGTACGCGGGTGCGCCGGGAAGCGGCGTGCTACGTTCCACCGGATCGGGAACCGCCGGGAGCTTTGCTCCGATTGGTTCGGGTATGGTGGCCCCGGGACGCACTTCCGTCGCGGTATCGTCCGCCGCTGCCTGGCATGTGTATGCCATCAGCGCCACGCTGAACTCGAACGGTGTGAGTTCCAATCTGGCCGGCATCTGGCGCTCAGACGACTATGGTGACGGCACGTGGAATCTGATTGAGTCCAGCGATCACATTAGCGGCGCCAATCAGGCATTCCACACGACTTCGATTAACGTCGACCCGACCAATGCCGACTTAGTCTTTGCCGGCATGGCAAACAGCCAGGTCACGTTTAACGCAACGGCGGCGAGTCCCAGTTGGACCTACTCTGGCAGCTTCGACGAGGGGCATGCCGATCATACCGGCTACACATTCGAGCAGGGAACCAACAACGTCATAAGCACGACTGACGGTGGCGTCTACGTACTGGACAAAACAACTCTCAGCGTTTCTGGCGCACTGAACTACGCTACCGGTTTGAATGCGGAGCAGGTATTCGGAGCTGTGGGCGATCTTGCTTGCTCACTCGATGAGCCAGACGAGTGCATTAGCGGGCTGCAAGACAATGGAACGATCACTATCAACCGCAACAACACTCCACCGTTAGTGACGGTTGGGGGTGGGGACGGAAACTCGGCCAGCATTGCACCAAACGACCCCAGCGAAATGTTTCAAATGGGCGACGGCGGACGTTGGTACACCACCAACGGTGCGACCAGCTGGGTTGGCGATTACGGAAATTGCCTGGCCGACAACTACTACGCCACGACCATGATTGACCAGACGCCGCCGAACGGCTTCTCGCCGTACATTTACACGTTCAGCGTCCCGACGAGTAGCAGCACCAGCAGCTACGTCTACTACAAAACCGTGAACCCGAACTGCGACTGGAGTCAGGCGAATCCTAACAATCCGTTCAATACGAACGTGTTCAGTCCGCGGTCGATGGACGCCTCCAATGATCCGCATGCTTATGTGTTCTACGTCGTAGGTTGGGGCACAGGCAGGCTGTATGTGCTCGACAGCTATAGCACCGGAGGTATGGGTGCAATGAGCTACGTGGATCGCACGCCGCCGCTCTCTGGTTTCTCGTCCTTCAGCGACAGTCAGATCGCCGCGGACCGCTCCAGCTTGCGTCCATATACCGTTACATACACAACCGGCGCTTCCCGCCCGTCGCAGGCTTTCCTTAGCAACGACCGCGGACAAACCTGGACGGAAGTCACCGGAGATCTGTCGACGAAACTTCCCGATGCAAATTACTGGAAGCTCATCGCAAATCCCAGTGATCAAACGCAACTGTTCCTGGGAACGGATCAGGGTATCTATCGCTCCGACAATGGTGGTAAGAACTGGTATCGCTACATGAACGGGATGCCCGCAGTGGCCAGTATTTTTGGTTTGGAGTTGAACTACGACTACTCTAGTCCCCCACTGCTGCATCTCGGCACCTATGGCCGCGGTTTCTGGGACCGGCAAGTCGGTTCTGATGCCGTACTCAGCGCCGTCAGCTTCATTCCGGCGCAGGTTGTCGGAGGTCAGGGAGCGGAAGTCGTTGTGTGGCTCGATCGGCCCGCGCCGCAGGACATCACCGTCACTCTGACCAGCAGCAATCCGGCGGTTTATTCGGTGCCCGGCACAATCACGGTCTCACAGGGCTACTCCAATGCGGGACTGGTATTCCCCACTGCAAAGGTACCCTCCAATACTGTCGTGACCGTGACGGGCAGCTATAACGAAGTTTCGCCGTCTGCCAATTTGACTGTCACTTTGGCGCCGACGACGACCGCGGCCGCGTCTTCGCTGAACCCTTCCAATTACGGCCAGACGGTAACGCTTGCCGCGACCGTCGCGTCGAGCTACGGAACCCCGACAGGAACCGTCAACTTCTACGACGGCGCTGCTCTTCTGGGGGCTGCAACCCTGAGCGGAGGTCACGCTTTGTTCACAACTGCCGCCCTTGCGGGAGGCACTAACAGCATCGCGGCCAAGTACGTTGGAGCCGGGACGTTCGCAGCTAGCCTGTCAGGCCCCCTGTCTCAAGTCGTGAACAAGGGTGCGAGCACGACGACGCTGTCTTCGTCTCTCAATCCCTCGGCCTACGGTCAGTCCGTAACGTTCAGGGCCAAGGTCACCACGTCGGTTGGGTCTCCGACCGGCACGGTGACTTTCAAAGACGGCGCAACTGCAATTGGAACTGGCACCGTGACGGCAGGCGAGGCGATGCTGGTTACAACGAGCCTGGCGGTGGGTGCCCATTCAATCACTGCGGCTTACAGCGGCAATGCGGATTTCAACGCGAGCACATCGACGGCTCTCGCACACGCGGTAGACAAGGGCAACTCAACAACGACTGTAACCACCACGCCCAATCCATCGCAGTTTGGTCAGGCAGTAATTTTGAAGGCCACGGCCAAGTCGGACACAACAGGTACTCCCACGGGAACGGTTACGTTCAAGGCCGGAACGACAACTCTCGGCACACAGAACCTGGTGGCCGGAGTGGCGAGCCTGTCGGTCTCGACGCTCGCCGTCGGCACTCACCCGATCACCGCGGTCTACGCCGGAAATGCCGACTTCAACCCCAGCACTTCGGCGGCGGTGAATCTGGTGGTCGATAAAGCCAAAACGACGGCCACGTTGACGTCGACACCGAATCCGTCAAACAGCGGACAATCGGTGACGTTTACTGCAACCATCACTCCGGCGTTTGGCGGCAATCCGAGCGGAACGGTCACCTTCAAGGACGGAGCCGCAACCCTCGGCACCGGTGCCGTCAGCGCGACCACTCACAAAGCGACCTTTGCTACCACCAAGCTGGCAGCGGGTACGCACAGCATTACCGCCGACTACGCAGGGAACGCAAACTGCCTCACCAGTACGTCGGCAGGGTTGAAGCAAGTCGTGAAATGAAGCTGTAGTTAAGAAAACTGCTCCCGGAGGCTGAAAAGCTCCGGGAGTTTTTTTGGCGTGCCGAGCATATTCGACGGCTCGAGAGTGAAAGTCCCTCTGACAACCTGATGGAGGTGATTGTGTCAAGAAGACGAGAAATCGTCATGCTGTACGAAAGATGAAGGTAGGTCCTTCGGAGCCGCCTTGTAGGAGGAGGCTTCAAACTGCCATAAGCTGCTTCGGTCCAAAGATCGCGGTGGTG
>DATNKA010001005.1:0-3502 GCA_035603655.1 Candidatus Acidiferrales bacterium
TCAACGTCGTTGCTGAATTGAACCCGCCCGTGCTGGTGATGGTGATGGTGCTGGTTCCACTTGCGCCTTGAGTTACCGTGACCGAAGTTGGCGAAGCGGCGATGGTGAAGTTGGGTGTCGCCGACGAACTCACCGTCAGCGCCAGCTTTGTGGTTGCGGTCAAACTGCCTGAGGTTCCAGTGATCGTCACCGTGGCCGATCCGGTAGTCGCCGTGCTGCTCGCGGTCAGCGTGAGCACACTCGTCCCGCTGGTTGGGTTCGTGGCGAACGCCGCGGTCACGCCGCTCGGCAGACCGGACGCGGCCAGAGTTACGCTACCTGTGAATCCACCTACATCGGTGACTGTGATCGTGCTGGTGCCTTTGCTGCCTTGGGTAATCGTCAGACTGCTCGGCGAATCCGATAGCGTAAAGCTCGGCGTCGACGACCCAGCCAGAAGGTTGATCAGGCCCGTTGTCTTCGGACTGCCCCACCCGGTGCACAGATCGTAGCCTGTGAGGCCTGAATAGGTGCCGCAGCTGCCGCTGGTAATGTCGTGGAAAAGCGTGCTGTAGCTTGAACCCAGAGCGGCCGGGTAAATGGTCGGATTAATGAAGCCGATCGACTCCCCGTTGGCTGCCGCCTGTTGATTGGCCAGAGCCAGGTAACCGGCCCACATCGGCGTCGCAAAACTCGTTCCACCAAAATCGTTCGCCGTACAGGTAGTTTGGTCAGCGCAAACGTAAAAGGTAAAGTTCGCATTGGCCGCGACATCTGGCCCATTCCGCAAGGTTGTGGACCCTCTGTTGGATGAGGTGATCACGCCCGAAAGCTGCTGCCAGGAGGGAATCGGGATGGAATCCGGTGAGATGCCACCGCCGCTATCCACCCAGGCCGTTTCCGAAGCCCACGGGCCAGCCGCGCTGGAGGTTGTCAGATCCGTGCCGCCGACCGAAACGATGTTTGCATCGTCCGCCGGCCACGCTTCATTCGACGCAGACCAGGCCGAACTGTCGCCGGATGCGGCAAAAAAGTTTTGCCCTTGCGATGCCATTTTCTCAAAGTACGGATCAAGAGTGCTGGGGTCGGCAGGCGTCCAGCCCCAGGAACAACTAATCTGCTTCGACAGCGGAGCATCCGTGGTCACCGTCATCGCGCTAATAATGGCGCTATCCGTGCTCCCCACGTAGACGTATAACCCGGTGATGCCGGGGGCCATGCCGAGCGCCTGTGTCATGTCGAGGATCTGTTCGGTGTCATCGCAGTCGCCGCCCGACCTGCTATCCACGCAGCTCAGGCTGGTTCCGTCTGTCGAGATGCCGGTCACAGTGGCAGTTTTCGTTTGTCCAACGTTGCTGTAGTAGGTGTTCAAGTCGGCGATATCGTATCCCAGGAACTCAAACAAACCGATGTTCTGGCCGGAGCCGGTCAGCGCGGTTCCGCCGTAGTAGGCCGCGCGCATGTCGCTGCCCAAGAACGAAGCCGAAGGGCCGGAGCCGGTCGTCGCGTGGGATACGACTCTGTCAGGAGCGATTCCGTGAGCCTTCGCGTAGTCGCTCTTCTTAACAAACATCGGATGCGGGATGGAGTAGTTGTCCAGGCCGGAGATGTGCCAGAGGCGGAACGGCAGGTCTACCGTCGGTTCCCGGTCTGGACCGAAAAAGGTGCGATTCTCAGTGGGATGCTGGTACGTACCCAGAGTCACATGGAAGGCCCTCTCGATGGCCGCCACTGTGCCGGTAAGCCGAAGGTCCATGGCATCGCGGGAGCCGCTGACAATTTGAAAGCCGCTCGCTTTCGCGAAAGCAACCAGCGCGTCCCAATCTTCCTGGCTGGGTCCGAACCTCGCGGTAAACTCCTGGGGCGTGAGGAACTGATGATAAGAACGGCTTGTAGGATCGTTGACTTCCTGCACAAAACTCTGCAGCCCTGCGTGATCACGCAGAGCCAGAACCACGTCGAAGTGTATTGCTTGTGTCGCCGGGAGTTGCCCAATCAAAGGCGCCTGACTGTTGACAACAGCCTCACGCACATGGCGCGTCAATAGGGGCAGGGGCTCGGCTTGGGAAAGGGTGTTTGCGAGAAACACAATCACGAGGATTGTAATCGTGGGGGAGATGAAACCGAATTTGCGGGACATAATCCTCCTAGAGCGCTGTTATCCCCCGTGCGGTTCGTCCGATCTCCATAGCAATATCTCCATGGGGTTCGCGCTGCCGGTATATGGGGGCAGCAGCGTTTGCAACCGGCAAAGCCGATTGCCTTCGGGTGGAAAATGTTCCATCGAGCCATTGATGACGCCGCCTCGTCTGCAATCCGCTAGCGACAAAGCATTCACAAACCCTCCCGAAAGACCGGGTAACGCTACAGTAGGGTGTGACCCGCAGTCAAGATTCAAGAATGGTTTTCAGGCGTGATTTGTCCTGTATCGGGAATGCAGACTGACGCTAGACACGGTGGAAGCGTCGGGCGGTAGTACTGCGCAAAAACTTCTTACCCGCCAGAAATCGAGTAGTACAGCAAGCCAGGGGTTCCAAAACCTTTTATGCGAGATGGAGAAGGCGTGTCATCGCCGGGAACTGACCGGGTTGGTAAACACTTGGGTGTCTATCGAGATCAATTCGAAAAATGGATGGACGGCCTTACGGAATGGGAGGCCACCGAAAAGCAATGCTCGGCGTCCATTCTTACGACAGCCTGCTGACTGGCGATCCTTCGCGGATCTGTTGTGAAGCGGGCAGAATGGCCGCGAAATGAGACTGATACATCCTGACCCATCCTGGAGATCTGCTCCGCGCCTTAGAATAGCTGGGAGTGAATAGGCCTACGCGCCTGGTCCATGACTACTAAAGCCTACCCGGAGCCTAAGCCTTTTCGCGAGAAACCGAGGCTCGTTATTCTGGATCTTGACTGTTTTCTCTACCCTTACAACAAGACATACCGAAACGCCGTCCTGCGGGCTTGGCGGGAGATCGAAAAGGAGTACGGCCTTCCCATATTCCGGAGGAAAATAGCGCAAAAATTGATTAAAGAGGCTAAGGAAAAAGCGAACGAGAATCCAAATGACGCATTATGCCGGTATATCAGCAAGCTGGCGGGAAACCTAGAAAGCAAGGGCCTCCCCGGCGCCTCCGTGATCGGCATGCTGGAAGTCTATTATCGCAGCCGGAAGCCAGCGCGCTCGGGCGAGCAGGAAAAAGACGTTCGGCCTGACCAGATCCTTGACCCGCCTTACAAAGACATGATCGCCATGGCTTTTAATCTGAGGCTGCTTCAGAATCGTAAGAGCGGAAAAAAAGCAAGACTCACGCGCGACGAACTGCAGGGGAAAATCGTGGAAGGAGACAAGGGGATTACACGGCTGTGGCATAGGCATCTGGGCACCGGGTTCATCCGCCCCGACGCCGGACTGGTAAGCAAGATACAGCGGCTAACCGACGCTGGGGTTGAGGTCGCAGTCCTCACGCATTCCTTCAAGCAGGGAGAGGGAGAGGCGATGGAAAAGCTGGAAAAGCTTGGCCTC
>DATNKA010001006.1:0-7284 GCA_035603655.1 Candidatus Acidiferrales bacterium
AAATACTCTTCCGTATATCCCAGATAATTCCTGGCATACATCATGATCATGTCTTCTTCACTCTTATCGAGTTTGCGACGGAGTTTTCCGGGTGATCCCATCCATAGCGATCCTGGCTCGACGACGGTGCGCTCTGGAATCAGCGTGCCTGCGGCAATGATCGATCCCGCGCCGATCTTCGCGCCATTCAAAATGATAGATCCCATGCCGATCAGACAGCGGTCTTCGACTATGCACCCATGCAGCGTCACCGAATGACCGACTGTCACGTACTCACCCACCGTCACGCCATAGGAATTTTTCATGCCGTGCAGCACACTGCAATCCTGAATGCTCGAATTGGCGCCGATGCGGATGGCATAAACGTCGCCGCGCACCACTGCGTTCATCCAGACGGATGCATGCTCGCCGAGGACAACATCACCAATGATTTGCGCCGACTCATCCACATAACAGCTTGCCGGAATTGTCGGGTTCATTCCCTTAAACGATCGAATCATTCATCACTCCCAATACAAACGGCACACCGACGGTGGTCGAATCCCCATGAAGACAAGAATAAATAGTATCAGCACCCTCTCGGCCACCGCCTGCAATGCGGGATAGAAACAGTGTTCCGCCTTCCGTGCATCCAGAATCTTTGCCTTCCGCCGTGCCATCTGCGAAACTGGCCTTATCCCCGAAAACCGCCGAAGACTCACAACGAGAACTGTTCATGGGCCGCATTCACGTACTTTCCGAGCAGGTTGCCAACAAGATCGCCGCCGGCGAAGTGGTGGAGCGGCCTGCGTCCGTGGTGAAGGAGTTGCTGGAGAACGCTCTGGATGCGGGCGCGACGCGGATCAAGATCAGCGTGGAGGCGGGCGGGAAAAAGCTGATCCAGATCACGGATAATGGGTGCGGCATGGTGCGCGACGATGCCATGCTGGCATTCGAGCGGCATGCGACGTCGAAGATTAAAGACGCGGAAGATTTGCTGAGCGTGGCCACGCTCGGATTTCGAGGCGAGGCGCTGCCTTCGATCGCGTCGGTTTCACGGCTGCGGCTGGAGACATGCGCGCTGGAGTGGTCGGGAGCGCCAGCGACGGGAACTGTTATCGAGATCAATGGCGGCAAACTGGCGCGGGTGGAAGAGGCAGGGCTGCCAGAGGGAACGTCGATCACGGTACGGGATCTCTTCTTTAATACTCCAGCGCGTAAAAAGTTCTTGAAAGCGGAGTCGACTGAGTTGTCGCATATTGCTTCGCTGGTCACGCACTATGCGCTGGCGCATCCAGAGAAGCATTTTGAATTGCACTCGGCGACGAACGCCATGCTGGTGGCGCCTCCGGTGGCGGGATACAGCGAGCGCGTGTATCAAGTGTTTGGCAAGGAGACGCTCGACCAGTTGATTGCGGTGGCGGCAGCACAACCGCTGCAGCATGTAGGATTACCGCAGCCTCCGCCCTGGCGGCGGGAGGCGACCGAGGATGCGGCAGCGCCTGTCGATCCGGGCCAGATGCAGCTGCACGGATTGGTTTCGAAGCCGGAGATTCAGAAGCTGAATCGCAATTCGATTTATGTGTTTGTGAATGGGCGGCTGATTCGCGACCGGCTGGTTCAGCATGGGCTGACCGAGGCTTATCGAAATATTATTCCGCCGACGGTGTATCCGGTGGTGCTGCTGTTTCTGGAATTGCCCCCCGGCGAAGTGGATGTGAATGTTCATCCCTCAAAGACGGAAGTGCGGTTTCGGCAATCGACCGTGCTCCACGACTTTGTGCGGGACACGGTGCGGGCCGCTTTGATGAAGGCTCGTCCGGCGGCGCACTTCGCGACGGAGATTCATGCGCACGCTACCGCCGCTTCCGGTCTCACGCCGGGGGCGCGGGAATGGCAGCAGCTTTCGGACATGGCGGTTCCATCGGGGCCGCCGCCGCGTGCGTTTTACGAGCCGTCGGGCGGGGCCGGATTTGCTTTGCAGACGCCGATGCCTCCGCCGTTGTCGGCCCGGTTTCAGTTCGAAGGCGGGGTTGCGGTCGAGGCAAATGCAGCGATTCCCGCGGCGCGAGGGCTAGAGACGCGCGGCTTCGAAACAAGACAAGTTGACGCCATTCCGGATAACGGTTGCGCTCCGCCACTCGACGTGCAGGAAGCAGAGCCCACTCTGGCTGCCCTCTCAACGCTGCGTCCGCTGGGTCAGATTCGCAATTCTTTTATCCTCGCCGTGAATGAAGATGGACTCTGGATCGTCGACCAGCACGTGGCGCATGAGCGCGTGCTGTTTGAACGCGTGCTGAAGCAGCGCGCAGCGCAGAAAGTAGAGAGTCAGCGACTGCTGATGCCGATCGTCCTGGAGCTCTCCCCGGCGCAGCGGGCCGTGTTCGCCGAGATTGCCGAGGAACTGCAGCATAACGGTTTCGAGGCCGAACCGTTTGGCGCGCGCAGCGTGGCGGTGAAAGTTGCGCCGGCGGGAGTGGATACGGCGGCCGTCGAGAACATGTTGCATGAATTGCTGGATCAGATTTCGCGGGAAGAGCAGTCGCTCAACCTGGAAAAGATTCGAGGGCGCATCGCCGCGTCGATTGCATGCCATGCGGCGATCAAGGTCAACATGCCGCTGGAGCAAAACAAAATGGAGTGGCTGCTCGCGGAACTCGCGAAAACGGATCATCCCATGTCGTGCCCGCATGGCAGGCCCGTCGTCTTGCGCTATTCTGTAAAGGACATTCAGAAGGCATTTAAGAGGATCTGAGACGCGGGCCCCGGATTCGGCTCCGCGAACCAACCGCTTCGTGGACCGCCGAAAGCTGAAAGCTGACAAACCGATTCTTATGACCGAGCAGGAGTTACAGCAACTGCGGCGCGAAAAGTGGCGGCTGGATGGGAAGGCCATCCGCACCATCGAACAGGCGCGCGCCTTTGTTGAGGGCGTGGGGTTCTGCCTAATGTATCCCGTGCGGCCTTCGATGCCGGTGCCTACATTTATTGGTGCCTTCGTAGGTTCCGATCACCGGCTACCGACCTGGCAGCACGCTTATTCCGATCCGCGTGCGGCCGAAGCGACGGAGTTCATGGTGCGGCTGCTTCGCGAGCGGTCGGCTTACGAGGCCAATCTGTTCGAAGAGAACAATGCCTTTCTCGTGGCCGCTTCGGTCTTTCCATATTTTTATGCGCTGGTGGGCGAACGGAATCCCAAGCTGGCGCCGAAGCAGGGGCCGCGGTCTCCTTATTCGCCGCTGGCGTGCGATGCCTTTGAGCTGATTCGGCGCGATGGCCCCATCTCGAAGCAGAAGCTGCAGGAAGCGCTGGGGGGTAGCGTTTCTTTGCCGGCGCTGGATAAGGCTTTGGGAGAGTTGTTGGCGAAGTTGCGGATTACGCGCGTCGATTACAAGGTTCCCGAGGGATCGTACTGGGACGAGCTGAATCGCTGGTCGCCCGACGCGGTGCGCGAAGGCGTGAATCTGTCCGTACAACAGGCGCTTTCGGCGCTGTTGTCGAAATATCTGGATTGCGTGATTGCTGCGGAGCAGACGGAGTTGGAGTCTTTTTTTGGAAAATTTGTGGCGCGCTCGCGTGTCAAAGAAGCGGTGAATGCTCTGCTGGCGGCGCGCGAGCTGAGCTTCGTGCATGTAAGCGGGCGGTCGATGCTGCAGATCACTCCGGAGAAGGAAGTGGCGGTTCCTTTTGTCGCGAGCCCTCGCCCGCCGAAACCGAGAACAGAGGAAAATCCTCGTCCGCGCAAGACTTTTCGGCCAGGACCGAGGACAAGCATCGGCGGGACTCGACGGCCATCCTTCTTCACTGGTAAACCTAAGAATTGAACCTCCCCGCCCTGAAGGGTGGAGATTCCTAGACTATGCACAGCGTCACTCCGGAGCCGATATGTTGACGGCTGCGTTGTGGTCTGCAGCGGGAGGGATTCTCGCGATGAGGCCATTACTGATTCATTCATCTTCAAGATCACAGGCCGAGGCGGACCGACGAGTTCTGCACATCGGGTATGCAGCGTCCTCGTTGATTGCAGCCCCTGTGAATTTGGCCGTCACCTAAACCACGTCCATCGCGGTTTCCGAGCATAGGCCAGTCGCGAATCGAGCGATCGTCGAATCCGATCCAGCGCCTAAGGCTGATCTATCGTGCTGCGCCACCGCTATACCTGAAGGCATACCCTGACATGAATCATTTCTTGCACAGACCGAGCAGTATACGGCGCCCCCTGGCGGCCGATTAACTTGCTTTCTCGAGTTCGTAACGATCGCAGATTTTGTTCGTCGCTTCCCAAACCCAGTCGAACTCGCTCCACCGGTAAGCCATGATCCTGCGGGCCAATGCCTCAATGATTTCATCCGACCCCTGATCGATTGGGGTTACTTCATTCGCCACGATGACCTCCCAGTTGCGGCTAAACAGCAATGTTTGGTTCGAAATCCCGGTTCACGTGCAGTTGATATTCATTTTCAGGCCCGCCCGACTCGAGGACGGTGCGATAAAAAATGACCCACATCGGTGCCGACGTCGATTCATCGGCCCGCACTTCGGCAACCCGCAGATTTCTGCGTGCCGGCGGGCGCGGATTGCGCCATACGATCTCCAACATGCCGACCCTCCCACACCGTCCGGGCTTGCAACCGGACTGCCGCATTACAGCGGGCAGGTTCGCCCGGCTGTGCTCTGCGTCACCGCCTCTATTTCTGGCCTCTGCAAAGCGCGTACACTCTACTCGTCTTTCTATGTATGCCTATTGGACGCGGCACTCGATAGGAAAGTGCTTTCCGGACTGTCACATTTTTGTTAAAGGTTTGTCTGTCGCGCCTGACAAAGAGCGACTGATGCGGAAGCAAATCAAAGTCTTTTAAACACCGTGGGCCACAGAGGGGCACGGGGTACGGCGGGTTTGTCTTGGCTACAGACTGACACCCGGATCCCTCGCTGCTGGAATGACGAGGAGGTTCTGAGTCGGTGTCTCCTCCGTGTACAATCTAGTCGCGATAATGACCGACAACTCTAGCCCTGAACACACTCCACGCAAACTGATCATTGCCATTGACGGCCCGGCCGGAGCGGGCAAGAGCACGATTGCCTCCCGGCTGGCGCGCAAGCTGGGCTATGTGAACCTGGAAAGCGGGGCGATGTACCGGGCGCTGGCGCTCAAGGCCATCGAAAAGGATACGTCGTTCGACGATGAATCCACGCTAGTGAAGCTTGCGCAGGAGTCGCGCATTCAACTCGAGCCTACGCGGGACGGAAACCGAACCCTGCTCAACGGCCAAGACGTTTCCTCCCGCATTCGCGAACGCGATGTCACCGAGGCAGCGTCGCGGGTGTCGGTGCATCCGGCGGTGCGCCAGTGGATGGTGGCTCGTCAACGGGAAATGGGTACCGGCGGTGGCGTGGTGATGGAGGGCCGCGACATTGGAACGAAAGTTTTTCCCGACGCTGACTTGAAAATTTTCCTCGACGCCGATCCCGTAGTGCGCGAGCAGCGCCGCATGGAGCAGCAAAAGATCAAAGGGGAAGTGGCGGCGAATGTTGCCGCGGATCTGCGCGAGCGCGATCGCCGCGACCGCACCCGGGCAGCGTCTCCGCTGATGGCGGCGGAGGATGCGGTGGTGATCGATTCGACCAGCATGCGCGAGGATGAAGTGCTGGCGCAGGTGGAAGAGTTGACGAGGAAGAAATTGGGGAATTGAGTCGATCGCCAGTCGATCTCGGCGTTCGATGAATGTAATTCACTAACGAATCCACCGGGCTGCGCCCGGGGACAGCCGAGGGCGCTGATCGCCACACTAAAAACCTTTCTGGTTGTCTCCGGGCGGCTTCAGTTATCCGACGGCTCCACTTTCGCCTTGGGTGCGGGCAAGGACTTGGCCGGTCTTGCTGGCGGCGCCGGAGGCGCGGGAGGAGCGGCCGTCGCGGTGGCCGAGGTTTTACGTATCTCGATGCCGTCGTGCTGATTGTTGATGACGATGTGGGAAGCGCCATTGCCCACGCTGCCGCTGGCCGTGGCCTCGTGGTCTCCATTGTCGATTTTCAACTCCGGGAAATCCGATTGGATTTCTCCGTCGCGCGTGCGCGCGTCTACGCGGAAGCCGGCTTTGTCAGGAACGCTCACCTGCACATCTCCATTGCGACTGTCGATCTGCACATTGCCTGGCGAACGCAGCGATACTTCTACTCCGCCATTCTCATTTTGCAGCCGGACATCGCCTGATACATCTTCCAGGCGAATCTGCTTGGAGCGCGTGGTCAAGCGGATGGGACCGGTGATCTTTTCCGCGTGCAGGTCGTCGGAGTCGAGATCGAGATCGCCATCGATGCGGGAAAACTCCATATCGGTGCGGGAAGATTTGAACGCAACATTCTTGCTGATGTGGCTGAGTTTGACGCTCTCCTGGAATTCGCCGTCGAGTTGAGCCGAGCCCTTCACATCCATTACCGAAACCTCATTCAGGTGGCCCTCGATGTGGACGTCGCCGGTAACTTGCTCAACCTTGGCCGAACCCTTTTCAAGATTCAATTTTACGTTCCCCGTGATGTCCTCCGCGGAAGCTTCGCCGTGCTGCGCGGCGATCTCGACTTGTCCATCTCGTCCAGCGACGGAGACGTCGCCTTTGCGCGCTGTGATGTGGACCTCCATCTTGCGAGGAATTGAGATATCCAGATCGCTTTGCACGGAATGGTCGCCGGCGGCCTGGGTCCTGGCCTCGAGAACCATTACATTGCCGGCGAGTGCGATCTCGGGCTTGGTCTGCTGGTTGTATTTGTCGGCGTCATTCTGGCTTTCAGCGCCGACGCGTTTGTGGACCACAACTGTGATTTTGTTGTCGTCGGCCACACCGACATGGACGGCGCCATGATCGTTGTTGACCCGCAAGCTGCTGACCGAAGGCGGTAGATCCCGTTCGAGATGGTCATCGAAGTTGTAGCTGTGGCCGAAAATATTATCCAGATCGTTATCGTCGATGCCCATGTTGTTGCGGATTTCGTCCCAGTGGAAGCGGGCTACATGGGTAGCGATAAGTCCGAAGAAGACGATGGCAATGGCCAGGAAAACTCCGCCCGCACCAATGCCGCGGGGCGATAGGCCATCGCGTTGGGCTTGCTGGTGCTCGATCAGCTTGATCACTCCCCACAGGATCAGCAGCAGCGGCCAGTAATGGGCGAACCAGAGGCCCAGGTGCTGCCAGGAGAGCATGTGCATGTTGCCCAGCAGAAAGATAATTCCGAGCACGATCAGCACGAAGGGCCCGGCGAAGGAGCGGCGACGACGCGGCGGAAGCGGAGCAGGAACGGGCGGTGGAA
>DATNKA010001007.1:0-3937 GCA_035603655.1 Candidatus Acidiferrales bacterium
CGTGGTCCAGTAGCAGGCGGAATCCGCCTTCGCCGAACTGATCGCGATAGCGCTCCAGATAATCGCCGCGAAACTGGTCAATTACAATCACTACCACGAGCTTGGGATGGGCGTTGTAAGCAGTAGCAAAGCTAACGGGGACGGAGCTCAGCAGGAGCGCGCATATGACCGCCGACCACTCCGCCGGAAAAGGGCAAAGGCGCGGGGATGAACAGCGGGGGAAGGAACGCATCGCGAAGCTAGTTTACACAGTCGCAGGTTCTACGCCAAAAAAGCCTTACATTATCTGAATCTGAGCCCTTGCGATTCTCACCTGGGGCAGTCCGCTCTTCCGGCTGATTGTGTGTGCGCCGCCAAGAAGGCGCACTGACGATTGCCTGCAGGGGGAGAACTTTCGTCTGCGGTTGACACGGTTCGGCGAACGCGCAATACTTTCGCGCTAGCGCTGCTACGTCTCCATTGTGCTCCGCAATGGCAAGACGGACGCGGCTTTGCCACTTATTCCCAGGAGGACTTCGCATGCCCCGCACCGCTTGCTTCGCGCGGAATATTCTTCCGCTTTTATGGTTTACCGCGGTTTTGGTTCCTTTCGCTTCCGCCTCTGGCCCTTATGTGATCGGTTCGGCGAACACCGTGAGCGCAGACCCCAATGTGATTCGCCCTTCCACCACGCCTTGCGTCGTACAGCTTTTCAGCAACGCTGAATTCGATAACTTTAATCCCTATTCTTTTACATACACTCCTGCTGTGGATTGTCCGGGCCCCTGGGCCAAGGTGGTCTTCGAGGCGGACATCAATGTGACTGCCGGGGTCCAATTTGATCGCACAGCCAACTTCTGGTTGGGCCCAACCAACATTTATTTCGGCACGACCGCGGAACCATCGCCCAGCCTCGGACCCTCATGGCATGTTGAGAGCGATCTGACCGACTACACTCCCATCTTCTATAACGCGCAGCAAGGTACGGCGGATATAGGAAATCTTGTGAACAGCACCTATACAGGCATCATCTTTGCTTCGGCTTCACTCGAGTTTTATCCCGTGGCGAAAGGAGAGACGGCGCCCGTAACTGCGGACCAAGTGCTGGCCCTGTCAGCTGGTCCTTCAGGTGGGACTGTCGGACTCGGCTCAACTTCGAGCACGCTCTCAGGCAGTTTTACCATGCCGACGAATGTGCAGAACGCTTATCTTGATGTTTACGCGCAGAGCCAATCCGGCGACGAGTTCTGGTACACCTGCGTTCCCAATGATGTTGCATCGGAGCTGCAGAGCTGCGGCAACACTGCCTTCCGCGAAACCGAGATCACGATTGACGGCCAGCCGGCGGGCGTGGCGCCGGTTTTTCCATGGATTTTTACCGGCGGCATCGATCCGTTCTTGTGGTTCCCGATTCCTGGCGTACAGACTTTGAACTTCACTCCTTATCGCGTGAACCTCACTCCATTCGCAGGACTATTGAGCAATGGGCAGCCGCACACGGTTTCCCTCAGCGTCTACAATGCCAACAACTATTTTTCGGCGACTGCATCGCTGCTGCTTTACCTGGATTCAGGGAGCACGCAAACCACAGGTGCGATAACCCAGAACACTCTGAACGGACCGTCACCCGTGGTTACCGAGAACCTCAACGTCCAGCCAGCGTCCATCAAGGGCACGGTCGAGGTGACTTCCAGACGCAACTTTGCGATCTCGGGGTACGTCAACACTTCGCACGGCAGGGTGACGACCAAGGTTGCACAGACCGTAAGTTTTTACAACAACCAGTACTTCAGCATCACTGGTCACACGTACCTGCAGGATATTTCGCAAGCAACGACAGTGAACTCCTATACGTCCGTGTCTCAGCCAGGCGCTGCCAGCATTATCGAGAATCAGAATTATATTTTTCCGCTGACCGTGGACATTTCGCTGGCGTTCCTCGCGGACGGAAACATCAACCAAACAACCAACGCCAAACAGGTATACCAGCGGACTGCAAGGACCACCCGCGCAGGCAAAGTGACCTATTCCAGTTTCCTTGAAAACGCGGGACAGCATGGGGATACGCTCGAGCTCAATTCCTCGTTCAACTTGCTCGGGAATAAGGGTCAATCCAGCGCGCAACAGTATAACTACTACGATTCGACTGGCGCGGCCTATGACTGCGCCATCTCGGCAGCGGCCAATGCGCTCACGGCTTATAGCCCCGGGTGCTCGCAATAGGCGCAACTGGCAGGACGCAAACCCTGAGCGGGGAAAAAGGGAGTGGCTAAAGCCACTCCCCTATGCCATTTAAATTGGATCTAGTCCGAGTAGGCCTTCTACTCAGGAGCCCGCGTGACAGCACCCTGTGATGCCGACGACACTAGCGCCGCATACTTAGCAAACACGCCGGTACGATAGCGCGGCTGCGGGGACTTCCATTCTTTCATGCGCTGATGAAGTACATCATCGCTGATCTCAACCTGTAGCATTCGCTGGCTCACATCGAAGCGGATTATATCTCCGTCTCGGACGGCGGCTATCGGGCCGCCCAGCGCGGCTTCGGGTGAGACATGGCCAGCCATCAATCCGTGGGTGGCACCGCTGAAGCGACCGTCGGTCAACAACGCAACCGAGGATCCGAGACCCTCGCCCACTAGAGCCGCGGTCACGCCCAGCATTTCGCGCATGCCCGGTCCGCCCTTGGGGCCTTCATTGCGGATGACCACGACATCGCCGGAATGAATCTGCTTGCTGGTGACGGCGGTCATGGCGTCTTCTTCGGATTCAAAAACGCGCGCCCGACCACGATGCTCCAAGCGCTCATGCCCGCTGATTTTGGCCACGCAACCTTCAGGCGCAAGATTTCCCTTGAGGATTACCAGTCCGCCGGTTTTCTTAAGCGGTCTCTCCAGCGGCGCGATCACCTCCTGCCCCGGGTTTTCGAAGGCACTCTCGCTCTCCGCCTTGAGCGACAGGCCAGTCACGGTTTTGCTCGCGGGATGAACATGATTTCCGTGCAGCAACCGCCGGGCCAGCAGGCGTACGCCGCCCGCACGGTGCATATCGGCGGCCACAAAACGACCGGAAGGTTTGAGATCGGCAAGCAAGGGAGTGCGCTCGCTCACCCTTTGAAAATCGTCGATCTGCAAATCGACGCCAGCCTCGCGCGCAATGGCCAGCAGATGCAGCACCGCATTGGTGGAGCCGCCGGTTGCGGCAACCGACGCAATTGCATTTTCAAACGCATCACGAGTCAAAATTTCCCGGGGGCGGATCCCGTCGCGCAGCAGATTCAGCACGACTTTGCCGCAATCAAACGCAACCGAATCCTTCTTTGGATCCATCGCGGGCACGCTGTTGAAACCCATGGGAGAAATCCCGATCATTTCCATCACGGTGGACATGGTGTTGGCCGTGTACTGGCCGCCACAAGCGCCGGCACCCGGACACGCCACATCTTCCAGATCGTGCAATTCCTTGTCGGTGATTTTTCCCGCGGCATTCGCGCCCACGGCCTCAAACACATCCTGAATCGTGACGTCCTTGCCGCCGTAGCTGCCGGCTGCGATTGTTCCGCCGTAGAGTACAAGTCCGGGAATATCCAGCCGCGCCAGCGCCATGGCCGCCGCCGGAATGGTCTTATCACAACCCACCACGCACACAACAGCGTCGAACAATTGGCCGCGACAAACCAGTTCAATCGAATCGGCGATCAGTTCGCGACTGACCAAGGAGGCGCGCATACCTTCGGTGCCCATAGTTTCGCCGTCGGAAATGGCGATGGTATTGAATTCCATGGGAGTACCGCCGGCGGCGCGAACGCCTTCTTTCACTTTTGCGGAAAGCCGCCGCAGGTGAAAGTTGCATGGCATGGTTTCGATCCAGGTATTGGCGACACCGATGAGCGGCTTGCGAAGGTCGGCATCGGTGAACCCAATGGCTTTGAACATGGAGCGCGCTGGAGCGCGGTCGC
>DATNKA010001008.1:0-4582 GCA_035603655.1 Candidatus Acidiferrales bacterium
CCGCTGGTGTACATCAGAAATAGAGGAGCTTCCGCGTCCATGGAAACCGGCGCAACGATTCTTCCGGAGAATTTCAACAGCTCGTCATTAAGAAAATAATCTCGCCCGGCAACCATGGTTGCCGCCGACCCATACTGCCCACGATGCCGCTTCCAAACCAAGACCTTGTCCACAGTTTGGCCTTCCTGGTTCGCCACATCGAGGGCAATTTGCGCATTGGCCTTATGGTCGATCAGCTTGCCCGAGCGATAATAACTGTCAGCTGTGATCAATACCCGGCTGCCGGAGTCTGCAATCCTCCTTCCACAAGCCTCTCCGCTGAACCCGCCGAACACCACTGAATGAATAACTCCCAGCCGTGCACAAGCCAGCATGGTGACCGGAAGTTCGGGAATCATAGGCATATGAATCGTCACCCGATCCCCCGTTTTCAACCCCGCAAAGTCGCGAAGCAGCGCCGCCAATTCATTCACCCGAACATATAATTCCTGATAAGTGACGGCAACAACCGGCTCTTCCTCCGGCTCGGGCACGAAGATCAACGCAGCTTTATTCTTGAACTTATCCAAATGCCGGTCGACGCAGTTGTAAGAAGCATTCAGCTTGCCTCCGACAAACCACTTCCAAAAAGGCGGCTCATTGGTATCGAGGGTGGTATGCCAATACTGATCCCAACTCAGCATGTCGGCGTATTCGCGAAAGCATTCTGGAAAATTCTTTTCGCTAAAGCGTTCGTTCACGGCTGGGTCAGAAAGGTTCGCCTGTCCGATAAATTTCGCCGAAGGATAAAAATATTCTTCCTCCCGCCAATGCACTGCAATCTGCGCTTCGCTGGTCTCAACTGCCGCTTTGCTTCGCTCTCGACTGTCAGCCATCTCATTTCCCTCTCGCCGTTGCCGCAATGTGGACTTGCCATGTGCGCCGGGTATGCAATGAACGCAAGAAGCCACAATGCCGATGCTCTCGGATTAGAACTCGCAATTCTAATGCTTCGGAAGGCGCGGCGTCACTGTCAAAAGGCTGGGCCGGGAAGGGTGGTCGCAGGTTTTAGCTAAGGAGTGATAAGTGCGTTGGCAAGAATACTGAACGGGTGCACACCGAAACCGTCCATTCGATTCAGGCGCCCGCAGAGCGATGATGCGTGACGGTCTCTGCCTTGGTCGTGCGCACCGCAAGTTCCTCAAAAGAAGGCACCGACTCAGGAACGGTCAGCGTGCGCTCGGGTGGTTGCGTTCCAGTGCGGATCGCCTCGGTAAGCATTTCCAATCCCAGGTCGGTGATCGGGCGTACGTAGATTGTGGCCGCCAGCAAGCCATTGCGCACCCAGGCCTGGCCGGTCTTGGGCAATCCATCGCAGCCAGTGAAAGGAATCTTCAGCCATCGCTCGCGCTCACGCTCTCCGATTTCCGCGAATGCTTTTCTCGCGCCCACCGCCATGCTGTCGTCTTGCGCTCCCACCAGGTCGATACGCGTTTCCTGCGAAGTGCGCAGCCGCAGCCAGGAGCTCACCGCCCGATATGCGCTCTGCTCGGTCCAATTAGCCCGCATCGTCTTCACTTGAATATTCGCAGGCTTGGTCAGGTTCATTCCCGCCGTCCGGTCCTGCGCTGCCGAGCTGTTAGCGGGACCCTCAATATACAAAATCGATCCGCCCTGCGGAAGCAGCGCCGCAAATTGCTTGCCTTGAATCTGCCCCACCACGGTGTGGTCGGAACTGATGGAGAAGACGGGCACATGGCAACTCTGCCTGAGTTGATGAATATAATCCGCATCGTGGTTTAGAATGACCCAGCCAATATCAGCAGCTGTGGCGGCACGCGCGACTTGAGGAAAGCCGGTTCCACCCGCGGGTTCGAAAACGATGGCATCGGGACGCGATGACGCGGATCCTTGAATGTAGTGCAGCAACTGCTGGCTCTGCGTCACAGCATCGTTACTGGCGTGGATGATCTTGAGATCCACGCCCAGGCGCCGGGCCGCCTTCTCGGCCGCGGCCGCCTGTTCCTGCTGATAGTCGTTGTCATCGTTGGTGAGCGAAACCAGGAAACTGAGTTTTTTCATCGCGGCCCCAAGTCCTCATCATCATAGCCAACTCTCGCGATAGTCGATGGTAACCAGAGTAACCAGTGAATCTCGTCCAGAGGAAACTGGATTGCGCCTGCCGCGGAGACTGGCGTAAAGATTACGTACTCAGTTCTTACTTTTCCGACCTATGTTCTTCGAAGAATTTCTGACGGTACGCAGCGTCGCGAAAAGCCTCGATTCCTCCCGGGCGCGTGGTGGAGAGAGGGCGCGCCAGAGAGATTGCCAGCCGCGAGACAAGCCGGTAAGCGCCGCCATGCAAATATTCGTGCAGAAAGCCTGCGTCGAAACTATCCCCCCCGCCCACTGCATCGACGGATTCGACAGGCTGGACTCTCCGTGAGGGCTCGTAAAGCTCTCGGTTCCGCGTTGTGCCATCGCCCCCTCGCTTCCCAACTTCACTACAACCAGGGGCACAATCACAGCCAGCTTTTGCACCGCGGTTTCGAGATCGTCAAACCGCGCCGCTTTCTGAGCCTCACGCTCATTCGGCATAAAGATATCAACATACGGCAGAGCCTCATCGAGCCCACCTTCCCACCCGTCGTCCGGATCGTCATTCGTGTCCAGCGACACAGTAAGTCCAGCATCTTTCATCCGGCGAGACCATTGGGGACCCCGCCTGCAACCCGCGCTGCAGATAAAAAGATGACAGATGAAAGTGACGCGAATCTGGCAGGTAGTCGAAATCCGAATCATCCCAGGTGAGCCCTGCGATTGTTCCCGCATACGTCACCAGGTTGCGCCATCGCTCGCGCTGCAAAATGACAGCAATGCCCGTCTTCACCGCGCTGCGCGTGCGCCGTACGCGCGAAACATCTACTCCACTCTGTTGCAGGGGGTGCAGTGCGATGTCTCCGAAATTGTCGTCCCCGATGCGCGACTGAAAACCCACACGGCTGTCCAGAGCAGCGAGATTGTGCCCCAGAATTGCGGACGATCCTCCCAAAGTCAGCGTCATCCTGTCGGTAACAGTTCGCGCTCACGCGGTAATTCTTCGGGGACACCATTGAGAATCAAATCCAGATTGACTTCGCCGGCAATCGTAACGTCAAAACCTGGCATCGTCCGCCCTTGTTTGTATAGCGATAATTTCTGTTTCCCCACTGAGCAGACGCCTGCGCAACGCCGTGTATCGCTGCTGTTCCAGCCACTGTTTTAGCGTGCGATTCGTATCAGGGTACGCCTTCATTCACGCCGCGTGTGCTGCGGAATCAGACCACCTGCGGCGGCGGATTTCGCTGATCACGTTTTCCCGCGGATCGTCAAAGACACCTCGTGTTACGAAAAACGAAATTCGGCGACCATTCAAAGGCGATAACTAGTGGGATACCTCGGTCAAACGCGCAATTGCTTTATGGGCGCGGTTCTGCGGTAATCCAAAGCTAGAGATATTCCTCCAAAAAAATTCTATGGACATTTCCTTGTTACGCAAAACGGAATTCGTCGAAGAGCGTGACGGGACGCAGGCGGAGCAACTTTTCGTGCGCTCGCAAGCCGTCGTCTCACGCCGGGTGGCCGGAGAAACTCTAGTCGTCCCGGTGCGCGGCAAAGTCGGAGATCTGGCATCGATCTATAGCTTCAATCAAACCGGCTCTTTGATCTGGCAGTCGCTGGAATCTCCGAAGGGTTTCGCCGAACTGGTTGGCATTGTCGAACAGGAATACGCCGTCGAGTACGATCAGGCGCGACGCGACGTCAAGCAGTTCTTGCATGACATGGTGTCGGCAGATTTGCTCCAGGTTCGCGAACGCGTTTGCGGGGAAGCCAGCGAGGAAATTTCGATGGCAGGAATTGATTCGACGGCGCAAGTCACGCCGCAGGCTCACCTTAATGACATCACATATCTGCCAACTGGGAAATCGTTACGGGGATAGATTGAAAGAAAATCGATCAGGGGGACCATGGAACAACTGAGTTACGGAGCATTCAGCGCAGATCTGCACCAGCGACAATCTGGCAAGCGAGTGCCAATGCAAGTTTCCATCGAAGTCACGCGACGCTGTCCGCTTGAGTGCCAGCACTGCTACAACAATCTCTCTATGGGCGATCAGGATGCCCGCAGCCGCGAAATGACCACCGAAGAGCACTTCCGCATGCTCGATGAACTAGTCGAGATGGGCTGCATCTGGCTCCTCTACACCGGCGGCGAAATTTTCGCCCGCAAAGATTTTCTCGAGATTTACACCTACGCCAAGAGGAAGGGATTTCTAATCACACTCTTTACCAACGGCACGCTCATCAACGAAAGGATTGCCGACTATCTGGTCGAGTGGCCGCCCTTCGCCATCGAGATCACGCTCTACGGCCGGACCCGCGAAACCTATGAAGCCCTGACGATGATCCCAGGCTCCTACGACCGCTGCCTGCGTGGAATTAAGCTTCTTCGCGAGCGAGGCCTCCCCCTTAAGTTAAAGACAGTCGCGACCAGCATCAACAAGCATGAAGTTGTCGCGATGCGCCAGTTTGCAGAGGAAGAACTGGGCGTCGAGTTCAAAAT
>DATNKA010001009.1:0-15998 GCA_035603655.1 Candidatus Acidiferrales bacterium
CCCATGATCAACATCATGTCGGTGTTCTTGATGTCGATCCAGCCGTTCGTCATCGCCCCGCGTCCGAATGTTGGTCCCAAACTTGAGACCGTGGGGCCGTGTCAAACCCGGGCTTGGTTTTCTAAATACACCAAGCCCAAACTCCTCATGGCCTTGACCACCAGATAATTGAACTCATTGGTATCGGTGCAGCCGCCGATGAATGAGATGCCTTCGCACCGATTCACCGTGCGCCCGTTCGCATCCTTCTCGACGAAGGAACTGTCGCGGGTTTTCTTGGTCCATTGCGCAATCTCATCCAGAGCGTTATCCCAGGAAATGTCCTGCCAGTCTGTCGCGCCGGGACGTCGGACTTGCGGCTTTGTAAGCCGCCGCGGGTTGAGCATGTCCTGTTCGAGCGAAGAGCCCTTTGGGCACAGAGTTCCGCGGTTCGTGGGATGATCAGGATCGCCTTCGACGTGGATTACCTGCGGCGTCACGTTCTTTGCCCGGTCGCCGATGGTGTAGATGAGGACGCCGCAGCCCACTGCGCAATAGGGACAGGTTGAGCGCGTCTCGGAGGCACGTGCAATCTTTAACTCTTTTAGTTGGGCGTAGGCAGGCTTGAGGTCGAACCCAAAGATGGTGGCGGCGATTCCGCCGACAGCCGCTGTCTTGAAGAACTCTCTGCGGGACGGCATAGTCCCTCCTCCTGAGTTGCTAGCTCATCCGTCTGCGGTGTGGCGTAGCAACTTGCACTTGCATCGGGAAACAGCGAGATCCGCTCAAGAACAAACTATTTCTTAGACCTCGATGATCGGTTTGTCAAGGGAACCCGAACCCCCGTTAGGGGCACGCCGTGCCCGCAGGACGCACGGGCAAAACACGCACTCTGCAACGCAACCACGAATAGATGTCGTTTGCCGGTATTTGGTTACATCAGCTGGGGGACTATTTAGAGGTCCCCGCTAACCGCGAGGGAGTATGAAAGCGAGCGGATTGGCCAGAAGTTCTCGTCCAACCTCGCGCAAAAATCGATGGGATTGTTTATCGCCGATGTTGCGGGCGCGTACTGCCAGGATAAAACTAAGCGCAAATGACGCGAAGATATTCAGAATGCCGACCATGGCGACGCCGGAGAGAGCCGATACTATCTCGTAGCGGTTCAGTTGGCCATACATGTGCTTGGCATCGAGAGCGTAGCCGAGACTTGCCGCCGCCAATGTGACGTGGCGGACTTCCAGAGGGATTCCGAACAGCTCGAAAACGATGGGCATCGAGCCCAGCAAGAAACCCAGGACGATGAAGCCTACGGATCCGGCCGCGTGATGCCGAGCCCAATCGGCGAGCTTCGCCGCCCGCTTTAATCCAAGCCGGTTTCGAATGCGCAGGCTGTTCGAGATGGCGGTGGCCATCTTGTGGAGAGCGAGGTAGTTCGCCGTCCATCCGGTTGCAAGCGAAGAGAGCCAGAGGAAAACACCAGTCACGATGGCGAAAAAAATCGTTCCCGAGGTGTGCGGAAAGAGCATGTGCACACCGTGCTCGGCCTCCGCAGCGTTCAGAAAGGGGTGTCCGGTCACGGCTTTATAAATCCTATCGATCAGAATTGCCATTGGGATTGCCCCAAGCAGGTTGCTGAGGGTAACGATGAACTGGGTATGGGAAATCGCCTGCAGACTGGCCATGCGATCTTTTTCGGGATCCTCCATCGCGTCGACCAGCGCGGCGGCGGTGGCAGCGGGCATCTTCGAGGCCAGCAGAAATCCACCGGCCTGCATGAGCAGGAAGCTGACCACATAGTTCAGCGAATGAGCAAAGGCCAGAAGAAGGGGAGCGTGAATTACCGCTGAGAGCATGTATTTGAATAAAGCTGTGAAAGCCGTGATGACACCGGCAAGAACCGCACCCATGCCCATGACTCTCCATTGTGCTGCGTCGCGGGCAATGTAGTGCTTGCCGGTGCGTCCGGTTCGCTCAACCACGCTGCGCGCCAACCGCCGCGTGCTGGCGCTCAGCACTGTTCCCATGCGCCGTTGCGAGGCGAAGCCGTGCACGATCACGATGCAGAGCTTGCGCGCATCCGAACCTGCTTGTTCGAGACTGATGACTTGCTGAATTCTTCCCAGGAGTGAACGCAGCAAGCGCACCCGAAAAATCAAATCCACGGAGGAGCCTTTTTCCACCAGCAGCCGATTCACCGACTGCAACTGCGTCTCACAAGCGGCACGCTGCTCCTCCCAGCGATGAAAGTCCTCCCGATGCCGGACCGCGTTCTCCACCACTGCAGGAAGATTAAAGAAGCTGGATTTGGTGATGTCTTCGTCGTCCGCGAATTCAATCAGATCGCGTGATAAAGCGATATTCGTTGCCCGCAACGCGAGGATTTTGCAGCTAGCCAGAATTGAAGACTTAGAAGGCCGGAAAATATCAGCCCACGCAGCGATGAGGGGATCGGGGAGAGAGCCAAGCCAGCGCGCGTCGGATTCTCTCAGGTTTAGGGAATCCATCAAAACGTAGAGGTCGCCCTCAACCTCATCCACGGGCAATAAATGTTTAAGAGCTCTCGCCAGCAGTTCGCGCAAGAGGAACGCCTCATCGGGCAAACCCGCTTCCGAAATTACTCGAACATAAGAGTGGTGAGACCAGAATTCGCGAAGCGAAGAATGAATGGCTTCGCGGTCGGGACGGTTCTCGATGGCCGCAGTCAGCCGGGAAAGCGTTTCGGTCCGCGCCTCGACGGGAATGTCGAGAAACGTGCGAAGCAGTCCGTAAACCCGAGTAGCCCGCTCTCGTGAGGATAAAGCCTCAAGCGCTAAAAAGTCGTCAACCGCAAACAGAATGGGAACACCTCAGCATCGACGGAGTGAAGCAAGAATACAGGCTTGCGGGTCGGCGTGGGAATTATCAGCGGGCGAGACTCGAAATCCATTCTGCGAGGGCGACCCTGCGCCCTGCCGGGTCGTGATCGCAAGAGTTCGCCGTTCCCCCTCGTCCAGATCTCTCTATTCAGGCCGTATAGGAGAGTAAACACTATGCTTAGCTAACGCGCACCGGTTCGACTTGGAATTTCTTGGCGGCCAAAACCGTGAGACTCAAGAAAATAAGCAGGACGACCAACTGAGCAACCAGGAACGGCGGCTCTTTCTGTGTGGGAGCCAAAACTTTCAGCGCCGGTACTTTCTGGAACAACTGCGCCACGAAGACAAACAGGTTTAGGTACAAGGCCAAGGTGGCCCCGATGACATACCTCGCACGCCACGCGCCCGCCATGTGAAACACATAGCGCGCCAGGATCGCAATCGCCAGGACTATCAGCGAGATGATCCCAATCAGGTGCGAAGGCAGCAAGTGGTCGAATGGAAATCCAAACCCGGTTACGCTGGTCAACACCGTGGTGACCAGGAAAAGCGCGGTCGCTCCATCAAACCGTCTTGCGGTAAGCAACCCGAACATCACCAAAAACCCGGATCCGATCCCAATCAGGCTGATTATTATGTGCACTAGAGTGTAGGTTGCCGTAGGCATGCCCAAAATCATGATGCGCTCCTTTCAAGTGCAACTGGGTTTCGCGGGAAGGGTTGTCCGCTTCGCCCATCCGACTCAATCAGGTGTTTCTGATCAACGCTTGTCGTCGCCCCACACTATACAACTCTTTCCCTTTAGCTTTGTATCCTTAGTCCTCCAACGCAGGTCCGTCGGTCGAATCACTCGGCGAAAGTTGTCCTCAACGGGGGGACCAACATTACTCGGTCGAGGTGTTCGTGCGCGGGAGTGCTGTGTAATATTGAAAATGCGTGCACCTGCTTGAAAATATCCCGCTGGCACCGCTTACCACCATCAAAGTCGGGGGCATGGCGCGGTATTTCGTCGAAGCGAAAGACACTGGAGAGGTGCAGGAGGCAGTCACATTTGCGCGCTCTCGCGCTCTCCCTCTGTTTGTGCTCGGCGGCGGCAGCAACCTGGTGGTCGCAGATTCCGGTTGGCCGGGACTGGTGCTGAAGATCGCTGTCGGTGGCATTGTTCAGAGAGGCGGACGCGATGAAGATGGCAAAGTTATTTTCGAGGCAGGCGCGGGCGAATCGTGGGATAAATTTGTCTCCCGGGCAGTGATGGCGCGCTGCGCCGGCGTCGAGTGCCTGAGCGGAATCCCGGGAAACGTGGGGGGAACACCTGTGCAAAATGTCGGCGCCTACGGACAGGAGGTCGCCGAAACCATTGTATCGGTTCAGGTATTCGATTTGAGAGATGGCGAGGTTCGCGAACTTTGCCGCGAAGCATGCGGCTTCAGCTATCGCTCCAGCATTTTCAACACCAGCGAAAGTGGCCGTTTCATCGTTCTGGGAGTCAGCTACGCGCTCACCCCCGAGGGCAAGCCGCGCATCCGCTATGCCGACCTGGAGCGGCACTTCGCGGGCCGAGAGACTACGCCGGATCTGGCCGAGACGCGCGAGGCCGTGCGCCATATCCGAGCTTTGAAAGGGATGTTGATTGTGGCCGGAGATCCGGACTGCCTGAGTGCGGGCTCGTTCTTTAAGAACCCCGTGATCTCCCTGGAGCAGCATGAGGACTTGAGGAAACGAGCGGCGGCCAAGGGGTTGACTCTACCCAGCTATCCCGCGCTCGAGAAGAACAAGAAGATTTCCGCGGCATGGCTGGTAGAGCATTCCGGATTCGCCAAAGGCTACGGCATGGGCCGCACCGGCATTTCGAGCAAGCATGCATTGGCCATAGTGAATCGCGGCGCAGCCACAGCCGCCGAGGTGATCGCTCTGAAAGATCAGATTCAACATCGCGTGGAAGAAATCTGGGGCATCCATCTGGAGCCCGAGCCCGTCATGGTGGGCTTCTAGGTTTTATGTGGGGCGGACACTCCTGTCCGCCTGGTTTTGACGTTGCCCTTGATTTTGGGTAAGAGCCGGCGTAGAGGGTCACACTCCATAACTCCACAACATTCGGAGTAAACACAAAGACAACATAGTTAAGAGCGGCGGACAAAAGTGTCCGCCCACAGCCCCTCCGCAAGACATAACCTCCCCCCCGTTCTTCTTCCAAAGAAATTCCTGAACGCAATCGACCGCGGGACGGTCTTCATGAGTGAGGGCAAACGAGTGGTGGCAGGAGAGGCAATCCTGAGCGGACTGGCGACCATCGAGCGCAGTCGGAACCAGATGTTTGAAGCGCTCGTCCGAGAGCACTCCCGGTTGGTCTATCGCATCGCCTATGCCGTCCTCCGAGGCCACCACGATGCCGAAGACGCCACGCAGGAGACGTTTGTGCGAGTGCTGCGCTACAGTTCGAAGCTCGCCACCGTGCAAGACCCCAAGACCTGGCTGGCGCGAATCGCCTGGCGGGTCGCCATCGACCGGAGCCGGCAGCGCGGTCGGACACGGGAAGTCGCTCTGGAAGATCCAGAAAGGCCGATCCCGGAAGCAGCTTCATCCGATGCCTCGGCGGACCAGACCATGCACGGCGCCGAGCTGAGTGCAGCACTGGAGCGGATGATCGCGGCGCTCCCAGAAAAGCTTCGCGAGCCCTTGATTTTATCGACGATCGAAGAGATGTCGCCCAAAGAGGTCGCGGCGACCTTGGGCATCAACGAGGCGGCCGTGCGCTCGCGCATCTTCCGGGCACGGCAGATTTTGCGGGACAAACTGGCGGGACGATCGCGGGGAAGTAGGTGAGAACCATGACAAACGGGAAGCAGGATGAATTCGATCGCATGCTGGATGCGGCGCTTGCAAAGTACGCGGCCGTTGAACCGAGAACTGGGTTGGAAGAGCGGGTGCTGGCCAACCTGCGGGCCGAGCAGGCGCGCGTTCCGGATCAAGCGTGGTGGCGCTGGAGCGCGATCGCCGCGGTGGCGGCGGTTGTTGTCGTAGCGGTGGCGCTGTCCCTGAGATCGGACAAGCCGTCTCATCCGGACGTGGCCAATCATCCACCGACGCCAATAGAGGCTGCGAAGGAGCGAGCAACGGGGATCATATCGATCGCGCACCGGAGTGGAACTCGACCCGCACGACCAAGTACCGCACGAAAGCCAGGGATGCGCCCGTTGCCTCCTGAAGTCACAATCGCACGCGCACCCAAGCTGGAACAGTTTCCTTCGCCCCAGCCCCTGAGCGAACAGGAAAAACTTCTGCAGAACTATGTTGCGGAGAATCCCGAGCAGGCCGTGCTGCTCGCCCGGGCCCGAACCGAGGCACTTCGCCAGGATCAACTTGAAGAGATGAATTCCTTCCCCTCTGGCGACCCGGCTAGAGATTCGGGAAAACGGAATCAAGGCACGACAGAAAGATAAAAAAACTAAGGAGAACGGATTATGCGCAAGGCATCGGCGATTTGGACAATCACAATTTTGGGATTCATGATCTGCTGTGGATCGGCAGCGCATGCGCAGGACTCCGCGCTCGCCAAGTCCGCGGCCGAAACCAAGCCCGCCCCGGCCGCGGCTGAGAGGCCAGTGCACGCCTACCGCCTCGATTTTTCGGTCAACGAACTGGAGGACGGCAAGAAGATCAACTCACGCCAGTACTCGCTGAACCTCAACGCTGATGACGCCAACGAAATCAAGATTGGCACTCGCGTCCCCGTCGAGGCCGGACACGAACAGTTTCAGTACATGGACGTCGGCACCAGCATCTGGTGCCGAATCGAAGAGCGCACCGATGGGGTGCCCCTGCAGGTGCGTGCCGAGATCAGCAATTTTGCGATTCCGGATCAAGCGACCGGCCACGAGTCCCGCCCCGCCATTCGCCAATTCAAAATCAACGCAAGCACATTGGCCTTGCCGGGTAAACCGATGGTGGTGGGTAGCGTGGACGATCCCAACTCCAAGCGCGAGTTTCAACTGGAAGTGATGGTGACGAAGCTGAAGTAGGAACAACCGCTAAAAGATTGTTGATGGATGGCCGTGGAATCAAACGCCGGAGTGTTCAGGTTCTTCAGTCAACAATCACTCAATCACAAATCACCAAGCGTTTTCGAGAACGGCGCCGCCCCGGCTCCTGATCCGGCTTTGTGAACTACGACCCCTACTTCGGGATGGGTGCAGCGATCCGGCTCCGACGGCGCCTCACACTAATCATCGGCAAGTCTTGCCGCCTCTTTAAATATTTCCACAAACATATCGCGCGTAAGCTTTCCGGTCTGCGTGTTCTGATTCGACGGATGGTAAGAGGCCAGTAACACCTTACCGTCCGGTAACCGGTAGCTGAAGCCGTGCTTGAAAAGATATTTCTGCCGGTTGAGCGGCTGACCTCGACGTTTCAAATAATTCAGATAAGCGTCGAAGCCAATCTTGCCCAGTGCCACCACCACCTTGACGCGCTCTAATCCGGCAATTTCCCGGTCGAGAAATTGGGAGCACTCGGCGAGTTCCTGTGGCGTTGGCTTATTGGCGGGCGGCGCGCAGCGCACCGCAGCGGTGATGTACAGATCTTTCAGCAAGAGTCCATCATTGCGGTCGCTGGCAGTGGGTTGGTTGGCGAATCCGGTTTCATGCAACACGGGAAACATGAACTTGCCGGAAGCGTCGCCAGTGAAGGGGCGGCCAGTGCGGTTGGAGCCATGCGCACCCGGGGCCAGACCCATGATCAGCACGCGTCCATCAGGATCGCCGAAGCCGGGCACGGGTTTGCCCCAGTACTCGCAGTCGCGGTAAGCCCGCCGCCTTTCGCGGGCGACCTGTTCGCGATATCCAACCAGCCGCGGGCAACGAGTGCAGGCGATGACTTCGTGGTTGAGAACTGTGAGCCAGTGCGGCATTGTTTGTCGGTGTTTGTCGGTCTCGTTCGCGCTCTGCGGGCAGCGCACACAGAGCTAGAATAGCCTAGCAACTCTGATTAGCGGGCTATCCAGTGCGCACCTAATTCTAAACTGCAACTTCCGCGGACATTTATTCCCCTGGGGTGTAACGCTTCGGTCGATGCTCTCACTATTCCTGCGAAGAGCCGCAGGAAATCACCGCTTTCAGAATTGACCACTCAGATTTCGGCGCTTACTCTTTCGGGCTAGAGGTATGGGGTCATGAGAGATCTTTCCGCAGGAATGAATGGACCTGACGTGCGGGCTCTACAGGAAGGGCTGAATCTGCGCAACGACGGCGTGGCGTCCCCTATTGCGGTCGATGGGTCTTTCGGCCCTGAGACTGACAAGGCGATACGAGCTTACCAGGCGCGCCAGCAACTCAAACCCGATGGCATCGTTGGGCCGATCACGCGGGCTTCTATTTTTCATCTTGCAGTGGCTACCACGACCATTTTCGGCCAAAAACGTTTCTCAACGCGACCGACTTTAAAGGACCGCGTTCTCGCGGGGTTCTCGCCCGGTAGGCTGCAACTTTCGGGGTCGTCTCCCGCTCCGCAATTTACCCCCAGGTCGAATACGATCATTATTCCGGACGACCTGCGGGAACAGATGAAGGAATGGTCAGTGCGTCCCCACAAGTTTGCCGGCTTGCCGAAACCGATTCCTACGCCCGTCGTTCCCGATGTCGCGCCACCCACGGTTTCACAGGGCGACCCGTGGAAGTACGATCACTGTGAACTCCAACCCGGCGAACAATCGATTTTTCCGTTTACCCGAGCCCGGCAGGACGCTTTCACCCTCACCCTCCAGTGCATCGTGTCCAAAGGTTCGCCCAAAGGGAAGCATCTCGAGTGGACTAACGGTTTTCAAATGGCAGAGCCGCTGAATGCGACGGTCGGCAATGATTCTTGGACGTTCAGTCCATACACGCAAATCACTGATGTTGACCGCTTCGGCAGCATTGGTAATTTTCATTGGTGGCAGCTCTACGCGCAAGCGGGCTTTCAGGCCAGCTTAGGGAGGAGCATCAATCCGACCCTGACCGTGAACCTGGTACCAGTCAATCTCGCTTACGACGTAACCGACTTTCTCACCATCACAATGGCCGGTGGCGGCTTTGTGAATCTCGATCTTATGAGCGGCAGGGTTCTGGTAGGGCCCATGTTTACATTTGGCGTGACTCTGAAATTTGGAGCGTCCCCTCTGCCGCTCTCGCCCTTTGATACCTATCGGCACGATCTCCCGTAGATGAGCGAAGGCGCCGCAGACGCAGCCAGATGAGGGGGGAACTCCCACAAGCGCTTTTATGAGAAGGTCACAAAAGTCCAAGGCCGACGTGACGGCCGTCTTTGATTATTTTTTCCCGATCACTTAGCGGAATTCCTTCCGGGTTTGCCCATGATCCACCCGTAACGTCAGGCCCGGACTTGGCTTGACAGAGGCAATTTCGGTAGCCTACGCTGCGAGCGACAAGCGCGACAACAGCCCAAAAGGGATGGAAGAGGAGCCATGTCTGCCGAGCGAGCAAAGCGAGCGAGGGTTCATTTTCAGGAGTTGCCAGCCTGTTATTTGGTCGCCTTGATCGTCCTGGCATCGACGGCGGCGCGGGCGGATAGTAACGAAGTAACTATGGAGCGAGACCTGTCCGTAAAAATGCGCGATAGCGTCACGCTGCGCGCAGATATTTGCCACCCAAAGGAGGATGGCAAGTTCCCGGTGCTGTTGACCCGCACGCCCTATGACAAGAAGGAAGTCATGGATTTTTGCGTGAAGGCCGCGGCACGCGGGTACGTAGTCGTCGCGCAGGATGTGCGCGGGAGATATGCCTCGGAGGGTGAGTGGTATCCGTTCAAGTATGAATCTCAGGACGGCTACGACACGGTGGAGTGGGCCGCTGCGCTTCCCTATTCGAACGGAAAGGTCGGCATGTTCGGCGGCTCCTACGTGGGCGCGACCCAGTATCTAGCTGCAATTGCCCAGCCGCCTCATCTGGCGGGAATTTGCCCTAATTACACGGCGTCCAACTATCACGACGGGTGGGTCTACCAGGGCGGTGCGTTCGAGCAATGGTTTAACGAGTCCTGGACGACGGGTCTGGCATTAAACACCATCAGCCGTCACGCTGACTCGGCCAGGGACGTGCTTAATTGGACACAAAGTCTGCCGCTCCTGTCCTACCCTGTGCTCCAAACGCCTCCTGCCGCGGGGTTGGCGCCCTACTTCACCGACTGGCTCGCGCACCCCAACTACGACAGCTATTGGAAGCAGTGGTCAATCGAAGATCACTATGCACAAATTCAGATTCCAGTATTCAGTTTGGGTGCGTGGTATGACGTCTTTTTGGGCGGGACGCTAAGGAACTATGCGCGCCTCAAGAAGGAGGCTGGGACCGAGGCATCGCGGCGGGGCCAGCGGCTGATGATTTACGTTGGTGGGCACGCGGGTAGATGGAGTGACCAGAAAGTTGGGGCCGTCGATTTCGGAGACAAGTTGCCGTTCGATGTGGAAGAGGTGACACTACGCTGGTATGACAGTCTCCTGAAGGGAATAGCCAATGGGTTAGACCATGAAAAGCCTGTAAGAATTTTCGTGATGGGCAAGAACGATTGGCGCGAAGAAGATGACTGGCCGCTGGAACGCGCAAAGTTGACACGGTACTACCTGCACTCGACCAAGCCAACGAACGGTCTTGAGGGAGGCGGCACTCTCAGCACCGCCGCGCCTGCTAAAGAGAAACCCGACCAATATGTGTACGACCCGAACAGCGCGGTCCCCACGATTGGCGGTCCCCTCTGTTGCGGACCGCTGCCGACAGGGATCGGTCCCGAGGATCAGCGGCCTGCGGAAACGCGAGGCGACGTGCTGGTCTTCTCTTCGCCAGCATTTACCCAGAACACCGAAGTGACAGGTCCGATTTCGCTCGACCTGTATGTCAGCAGTTCAGCGGTTGATACCGACTTCACGGGGAAACTGGTTGACGTTTGGCCGAACGGATTTGCGCAGAATTTGACGGAAGGCATTGTGCGTTTGCGCTACCGCAATTCGCCGGAGAAACCGGAACTGGGAAATCCCGGGGAGATCTATCACATTACCGTGGATCTTTGGGCGACGAGCAATGTCTTCCTGGAGGGACACAAGCTGCGGCTTGAAGTCTCCAGCAGTAACTTCCCGCGATTTGATCGAAATCTGAATACGGGCGAGGATCAGGCGCGCGGGACACAGATGGTCAAAGCCACAAACGTCATCTACCACGACAACTCCAGGCCTTCCGCTCTAGTTCTTCCCATTGTGCCGTAAGCGCGCTGATGAACTGTTAGCCACATAGTTCTTTCTGAGAGGATTGTCGACTACTCGGAAGTTACCGCCCAGAAACCGGCCAACCGGGCCAACTCTAGCGATAGCCACCCTGCTTAAGCGCTTATGGAACTCCCGCCAACCATAAAGCACGGTAGGTGACATATGCACGGTAGGTGACATATGAATGTGCGCTAGGGTACGGTATCAACGGTATGGCGCATTGTTTCTATGGCGCATAGGGTGGGGTTACCCTTCCTCGTTGACGCCGTCGAGCTGTACACCGGGCTCGGCTAACCTGCCAAGGGCAGAGTGAGCTGGCCGATGAAGCACACAATTCTCATCGTCGATGACAACACCCTGATTCGGTCTTCGCTGCGATCGTGGATCGAGGGAAATGAGGATTTCCAGGTTTGCGGGGAAGCAGAGAACGGTATGGTGGCGGTCCAAAAAGTCGAAGAAATGCACCCGGACATCGTCATACTGGATCTGCAAATGCCCGTTATGGACGGACTGGAGGCTGCGCGCAAGATAAGCAATATCGCTCCCGCCACCGCCATGGTGATGTTCACCATGCATCCTTCAAGAGAATTGTTGAAAGTAGCCCAGGCTGTGGGCGTCCGAGATGTTGTTTCAAAGACTGATCAGCTCTCGGACCATTTGCTGCTTGCGCTGCGGCAGATTTGCCCCTGACCTCACCCCCGCGCCCGCTTCCGGGATTGGGAAGCGCCCCAGGGCATACAAAGTTAAGTTCGTTCCCCGTTTGACGGTGCTCTCCTTCTGTCTTTACACTCAAGTTGACGCCGCGTAAATTCGGCCCGGTTCCTTTCCTCGACGGAACCTCCGGATCGAGCGGTGGGTGAAAGGCGAAACGTGAGCCCCACAGAGACTACTGACCCGGCAAAGACTGAAACCAATAAGAAGGATATCAAGCGGGAAATTTCGGTCGAGATCCCGGCCGCGGAAGTTACCCGCGAGACTGAACTGCAAATCCAGCGCTACCAGAAGAGCGCGCGCCTGCCGGGCTTTCGCGCGGGACACGTGCCGGCTTCCATCATCCGCCAGCGCTTCGGTGATGGCCTCAAGAACGATGTGATCGAAGCCTTGGCACCTCGCCACTTCCGCAAGGAAGCGGAGAAGCAGGGCCTCATTCCTGTTTCTCAGCCCCGCATTACCGACCTGCACTTCCATGATGGCGAGCCCTTGCGCTTCAAGGCTAGTTTCGAAATCCTTCCGGAAATTCAAGTCGAAGGCTACAAGGACCTTCGCGCCGACAAGCCGGAGATCGCAGTCACCGACGAGGAAGTAGAACAGGCACTCTCGAACCTGCAAGAGCAGCGAGCGACCTACACCGACATGGAAGGACGCACCCTCGCGCCCGGCGACTTCGCGCAGGCCTCCATGGATGGGCGGCCCAAGGATGGCAAAGACGTTAAGGAAGCCAGCGCCAATCCCGTGCATATGGACGACGTGTTGATCGAGATCGGCGGTAAGAATACGGTGGCGGAGTTTACACAGAACCTCACCGGAGTGTCGCCGGGCGAGGAGCGTACATTCGACGTTAGTTATCCCGAAGACATTTCCGATAAACGTCTGGCTGGCAAGACCTTTGTGTATACGGTGAAGGTGAATGGCGTAAAACAGAAGAGCCTTCCCGAGATGAACGACGAATTCGCTAAAGAACTGGGGGAGTTCACGAGCTTGGACCAGGTGCGCAAGCAAATCCGTGAGAACATGGAAGCGGAAAAGCGTCACACGGCCGAGCATGCCGCGAAGGACAAACTCGTGGCCGAACTGGTGAAACGCAATGATTTTGAGGTCCCGGAGTCTTTGATCGATCGCCAGATTGATTTACGTCTTGAACGTGGCTTGCGAGCATTGGCTTCCCAGGGCATGAAGATGGAAGACTTGAAGAAGATGGACCTGCCGCGGCTTCGATCCGGCCAGCGGGATCAAGCGGTAAATGATGTGAAGTCTTCGTTGCTGCTGGAGCGCATTGCGGATCTGGAAAAGATCCAGGTCGACGATGCGGATGTGAATCGGGAAATTGAAGCTCTGGCAAAACAGTCCAAACAGACTTCAGAAGCGGTGCGAGCGCGTTTGACAGAGGATGGGGGCCTCGATAGAATCCGAATGAGAATCCGCAGCGAGAAAACCCTCGATTTTATTTATCACCAGTCCGCGTAGTTATTGAAAAAAGACGCGGACCACTTTCAACCCTCCCCTGGCAAGGTAAAGGTTATTTCGGGGCGGAGTGTGGCAGGTCCGGTGACAGGTCCGGCAGAAAAATGAAACCAAATGATCCGCAAATGATGTTGGTACCGATGGTCATTGAGCAGACCGGGCGGGGCGAACGCGCCTACGATATTTACTCCCGCCTGCTGCGGGATAACATTATTTTTATAGGCACGCCGATTGACGACAACATCGCCAACCTGGTGATCGCCCAAATGTTGTTTCTGGCTCAAGAGGATCCTGAAAAAGATATTCAGCTATACGTCAATTCGCCGGGCGGCTCCATCACGGCGGGGATGGCGATCTACGACACCATGCAGTACGTGAAGAATGACGTCATGACGCTGTGTGTGGGGCAGGCGGCTTCGATGGCCGCATTACTGTTGGCGGCGGGTGAACCTAAGAAGAGACTGGCTTTGCCTAATTCCCGCATTCTAATTCACCAACCTTCGATGGGAGGATTGTCAGGTCAAGCTACCGACATCGACATCCACGCGCGCGAAATCCTGCGTATGCGCGAGATTACAAACCAGTTACTGTCAAAGCACACCGGACAAAAGCTGGACAAAGTGGAGAAAGATGTGGAGCGCGATTTCATTATGAACGCGCAGCAGGCTAAGGAATATGGAATCATAGACGATATCATCTATAAGACCGCAAAAGCGGTATGATCGGCCTTCGCGCTTAACCTGCCTACCGGGGTTCGGCGCGCAAAGCGGCGGGGGCGCTTGAGGCAGGCGGGGGCCAGCTTCAAACCGTGAACTTTACAAGGAGTAGAGCCGAGTGAAAAACAAGTCGGGCTCCGACGAGATTTTGCGTTGCTCGTTCTGCCATAAATCGCAGGATGCCGTAGCCAAATTGATTTCGTCGCCCAGCGATTATCCGCGCGCCTATATTTGCGACGAGTGTGTGGCGGTCTGCAACTCCATTCTGGAAGATGATCGCACCGCTACTCCGCAGGCCACCACGCCCAATCAACTGCCGAAGCCACAGGAGGTCAAGACCTTCCTGGATGAATACGTCATTGGGCAGGAGCAGACCAAGAAGAAGCTGGCAGTCGCGGTTTACAATCATTACAAGCGCATCTTCATGAATCGCCAGAAAGCGGCGGGAGATGCGATCGAATTAAGTAAGTCCAACATTTTGCTCATCGGGCCCACCGGAACCGGCAAGACCCTTCTGGCGCAGACCTTGGCCCGCATGCTCGACGTACCCTTCGCCATTGTCGACGCCACTACCCTCACCGAAGCTGGATACGTGGGCGAGGACGTGGAAAATATCATCCTGAAGCTGCTGCAGGCGGCTGAGGGTGATGTGAGCCGCGCGCAAACCGGCATTATCTACATCGATGAAATCGATAAGATCGGCCGCAAGGACGAGAATCCTTCCATCACTCGCGATGTTTCCGGAGAAGGAGTGCAGCAGGCGCTGCTGAAGATTCTGGAAGGTACCATCGCGAACGTGCCGCCGCAGGGCGGGCGCAAGCACCCCCACCAGGAATTCACTCCGGTTGACACGACCAACATTTTGTTCATCTGCGGAGGAGCATTCGTTGGTCTGGAAAAAATCATCGGCCGGCGGGTGGGGAAAAAGTCTCTCGGATTCCGCGCTGGCAATGATGAAGAGAAAGAGGAAGCTGTCGCCGCGCGCAAGCGTAACTTCGAACTGCTTAGCGAGTTGCAACCCGAAGACCTGATCAAGTTTGGTCTGATTCCTGAGTTCGTAGGTCGCCTGCCGGTCATGGGAATGCTGGAAGATCTGGACGAATTTGCGCTGATCGAAATCCTGACGCGCCCCAAGAACGCCATCGTGAAGCAATACCAGCGGTTATTCGAGTTCGAGAATGTTCGCTTGAAATTCGCCGATGAGGCTCTCCGCGCTATCGCCCGGCAGGCTATGGCCCGCAAGGTGGGAGCTCGCGGTCTGCGCATGATCCTGGAAGAACTGATGCTTGATCTGATGTTCAACTTGCCCAGCCAGAAGAAACTAAAGGAGTTCGAAGTCACTCGAGAGATGGTGGAGAAGCGCAATGCCTCGCTTTCGATGATGGAAAAGGCCGGCTAGCCAAAGCGCCGCAGAAGAGTAAACTGAATACTGACAGACAGTAGGTAATAAAGAGTTTGCGCCGCAGCCATTCAGCAGTGCCGGGGAGATTGAGTGACCACATCCAAGGAAAAATTCGAAACTAAGAAACTGCCCATGATGCCAATCCGGGACGTGGTCATCTTTCCCTACATGATGACGCCGTTCGTGGTGGGGCGCGAGTCCAGCGTGCGCGCTCTCGAAGAGGCCTTGGCCGCGGACAAGAAGATTTTTCTGGCGACTCAGCACGATGCCTCCATCGACGAGCCAAAGTCCAATGAGATCTATCAGGTCGGAACCATTGTCAATATTGTCCAAAGCCTGAAGTTGCCCGACGGTAATATCAAGGTTCTGGTCGAAGGCATTGAGCGCGGCCGGCTGCTGCAGGCGACCGACTCGGACGGTTACATGCAGGCTTCCGTACGTGTAGCTCGTTACCCTGTCGAGATGAACGCCCAGATTGAAGCGGGCATGCAGCGCGTCACCACGTTGTTTGAGCAGTACGTGAAGCTCTGTCAGGCGCTGAACTACGAGACCATGATCTCGGCGGTACGCATGGAAGATCCCGCCAAGCTGACGGACATCATTGCCGCCAACCTGCA
>DATNKA010001010.1:0-5885 GCA_035603655.1 Candidatus Acidiferrales bacterium
GCCGACCAAACCCATCACCTCGTTTGCACCTTAGGATACCTTGTTCATCTCACGACGCCGCTGCAGTACAATCCACCTCGTGGATCCCCTCACTGACGTCGAAGTGCGCGTTCTCGGCTCGCTCATCGAAAAAGACATCACCACGCCCGACTACTATCCTCTCTCACTCAACGCTCTGGTAAACGCGTGCAACCAGAAAAACAATCGCGACCCGGTAATGACTCTCGAGGACGAAGCGGTGAGTCACGCGCTGGCTACGCTGCAGGAAAAACGTCTCGCCGGTCCGGCCAGCGGCGCCGACAGCCGCGTCACTAAGTACGAACATCGTCTGCAGGAAGTTTTCAATTTCGACCGCCGCGAGATCGCTATCCTGTGCGTGCTTCTACTCCGCGGCCCGCAAACTCCCGGCGAACTGCGCTCCCGCACCGAACGCATGTACCGCTTCGAAGCCCTGGACGATATCGTCTCTACGCTCGATCGCCTGGGCCAGCGCCAGCCTCCGCTCGCCGCCATCCTGCCGCGCCAGCCCGGCACTAAGGAATCGCGCTACCTGCAACTATTCGCCGGCGATGCTCCACCGGCCGAAGCGCATCCCGTGCGCGCTCCCGCCAGATCTTCACCGGACGACGACCGCCTGGGTCATCTCGAAAACGAAGTTTTGGAATTGAAAAGGGAAGTCGTGGAGATGCAGCAGCAATTAGCCGCCTTCCGCAAACAATTCGAGTAATCCTCTGCGCTCCCCCGCGACCTGGGGTGGTAAAGCTCTTCCGTTTCTTGCCGCAAGAAATTTTCGCACACGCCGTCCCCTCAACTGATGTAGCCTGATAAAAACAGAGGGCCGAAGCTCGGCAGCCGAGCCCGCATCGGAGGTTCCCTATGCATCGCCGCGAATTCCTCATCCGCTCCAGCACTGCGCTTGGCGCCAGCTGGTTTACCGCGAAAAAGCTCACGTCGAAAAATATCCTTTCCGCCCTCGCTTCCCAGCCGCCGTTAGCAAAATTCTCCGCCGCTGATACCGTCACTCTCGGCAGCACTGGCATCAAGACCAGCCGCCTCGCGATGGGCACCGGCACAGTAGGCTCGGGTCATCATTCCAACCAGACCGCGCTCGGCATCAAGGGACTCTCTGATCTCCTTCTCAACGGATACGATCACGGCCTACGTTTCTTCGACGCCGCCGATTCCTATGGAAGCCATCCTCACGTCGCCGAGGCGCTCAAGCACGTGCAGCGCGACAAAGTCACGGTGCTCACAAAAACTTGGGCCCGCGATCCGGCTACAGCCCGCGCCGATCTCGACCGTTTCCGCCGCGAACTGGGCACCGATTACCTCGACATCTGCCTTATGCATTGCCTCACCGAGGCCGATTGGCCCGAGCGATTCAAAGGCGTGATGGACGTGTTCTCCGAAGCCAAGCAGAAGGGAATCATTCGCGCCCACGGTTGTTCCTGTCACAGCATCGAAGCCCTGCGCGCCGCCGCGAAATCGCCGTGGGTCGAGGTGGATCTCGCCCGCATCAATCCCATCGGCTCGCACATGGACGCAGATCCACAAACCGTCGTCGGCGTTCTTCGCGAGATGAAAGCCGCCGGCAAGGCGGTTATCGGCATGAAGATTCTCGGCCAAGGCGATCTAGCCAAGCGACAGGACGAAGCCATCAAGCACGCTCTGTCTCTCGGCATCCTCGACGCCTTCACCATCGGCGCCGAAAGCAAATCACAACAAGAAGACCTGATCCGCCGCATCGCAGCCGCGTAGATTGTGGCTTGAGACAACAACCAAACCGTGTGGGGGACAGCCGCCCTCGGCTGTCCTGCCCGGGGAAGCCCGGCTTCGCTAGCCAGCAAGCGATCGGATTCCAGATACTTCGGTACCTTTAGGGGCGCCGCGCTCTCAGCTGCGATTTATGTCCTGCCTAATTGAAACAAGGCTCGAGCCCCGAATCCGCGCCGGTTAACACTTCCTGCCTCGAATGGTAATCAAAGGTAATCTCCTCACGCGTCGCCATTAGTGCAATTATTGCACTCGCCGCATGTCAGATAGGTTGGGAGACAACCATGGCACGAAAGATCGGTTTGCTAACACTACTGCTCGCATTGTCAACCGCGCTTCAGCTTATCGCGCAGGATGCTGGACGATACGACTCTCTGGTCAACGACAACAACGAGTTCGCGTTCAAGTTCTTCCGACAGTCACTCGCCCAAACATCCGAGAGCAATGTCCTGGTTGCCCCAACGGCGCTCTCAGCAGATTTCGCATTTTTGCAGAACGGCGCAGAAAGTAAGACCCGCGCAGAAATTCTGGAAACATTCGATCTGAAAAACCTCTCGGCAGACGAGATTAATCAGCAAAGCTTCGCCTTGCGAAAGGCGCTCTCTTACCTGCAGGCGCCATCTGCGAAACACGTGCCGAGCGCGCGAGTGAGCAAACAATCTCCTCCCTCTATGTGCTGTTCCGCACCAGCTGAACAACTCATTTTGGCCGGATCTTTGTGGGCCCAACCGTTTGTCGCATTCCAGCCCGAGTTCCTTGCAACCGGCAAGAGGTTTTACTCCTTCCACGCGACATCCGTTACCGGTAGAGGTCCAGACGCCGTAAAGGCCGTAAACGCTTGGTCTGCGCAACAGACGGGCGGTAAGTTGTCGCACATTCTCGACTCCTGGCAGAGGGATGACTTCCTTTTAGTGGACACAACTTGGTTCAAAGGCGCGTGGTTCAATCATTTCTGGCCGACCAAGACTCACCCCGGAGACTTCACTCTTCTTTCCGGCCAGAAGAAGGAAGTCCCGATGATGGAGAACGGCGGTGGATTCCGCTACCTTCGCGGAGATAAGTTTCAGGCCATACGTCTCCCGTACCATCGCGCAGCAATGTACGTCTTTCTCCCCGACGAGGACTCGTCTCTGAAAACTCTTGAACAATCCCTCACTGCCGACAATTGGACTGCGTGGATTTCGACCTTCAACTACCGGGATGGCTATCTTGAACTTCCCCGGTTTCACTCGGAATATCGTGGCGACGTAAGCGCGATTCTTCAGGACCTGGGAATAAAGCGCGCTTTTACAACGAACTCATCTTTTGCCCCCGCCGTCTCGAATCCTGAAGGGGCTAGGCTAACTCGGGTTTTGCAGATCGTATTGCTGACGGTCGATGAAAAAGGAACCGAGGTCGTCTCCGGCGGCATTTCGGGCGGCGTCATAGGCGGCGTATCCTCAGAACCTCGCCCAGAGCCCTTCCGCATGATTGTGAATCGTCCGTTCTTTTTCGCAATCTGCGACGACCAAACTCAGGCAATCCTCTACATGGGAGCTATCGTCGAACCCTAACTCGGCTGCGAAAACTTATCCTCCCCGTGTCCCGCGCCCCACACAGTGTCCGCCTTGCCACGAACATCGGAAAGCACGCCGTGCTAACGCCTATCAAATCAACAATCCGTCGAATGGCCCATTCCATGCACCTTCCCAAAGCGCTGCTTAGCAGCTGGAGGTGACAACATGACCCGCATCAACCTGTTTCCGAATCGCCCATCAACTCTGAATTCCGTTGCCTGGGGCAAGACAAATTTCGCCAAACCAAATTTTACCGAGCAGAAAAATCTCAACCCAACCACCAGCACGCTGGTCTTCGCTGCGCTTCTGATCGCCTGTTCGCTAACCGTCGGATGCTCCACCGACCAGCCTAAACCCATAAGCTCCGTCAACCAATCCTCAATGGCGCAAACCACGCCGCCCATCACCCCCAGTTCCGTGCCCGCAGCAACGCCGGTGCAGCCGGCCGCCGCCAAGCCGGTGCGCAAGAAAGTCGTTCACAAAGCTCCGTCAACCGTGGCCTATGCCGATAACGCGTCGGGCGTTTATTTTCAGTACCCGCGCAATTACGCTCTGAAGACCGGTGCCGCTGCCAACGAACTCGTCTTCTCCGGCCCTGTTCCCATGGATTTTGTGCAGCCCGGCGGAGTTGCGCTCGCAGCCGTCGCAGTTCCCGACTCCACCTATCCCAACTCCGACCTGGCCTCGGCCTTCTTCAACGTGAGCGTGAACAAGACCCTCACTGCTGAACACTGCAGCGAATTCTCCGTCCCGCAGCCGAACCCTGCGTCCCCCGGCGATCCCACGATCCAAGCCACCGCGCAGGTAACCACGCCGCCGATTTCCAAATTAAAATTAATGATCGGCGACATGGAACTCGATTCCGCCGAGACCAGTTCCGCCGGAGAATTAGATAACGGTACTCGCGAACAGGCGTCGAAGTACTATCACGTCTTTCAAAACGGCGCCTGCTACGAGTTCGCCCTGAAAGTCGCCAACACCAAGCTCGACACGCCAACCACAACCAAACCCAGCCCCAACCACATCGACCGCAACCAAGTCTTTCGCCGTCTCGAACAAATCCTCGCCACGGTAAAGATCAGTCCCGTCACCGCTCCCGAAGTCGACGCCGAAGTTAAAACCTCCGCGCAGCCAGCGTCGGCAGAAACGCCCGCGCAGTAATTACCCATCGGTAATACACGATGGCGCCGGTCATGCCCGCCATGACCGGCGCCAGATTTGGAACCGACATCCCCACCCGCTGCCGTGACTTTGATCTTGCTTTTTCCCCTTCGAACTTCGCGCCCAGCCCCTAATCACGCCCATCCACAACCGGCAGGATCGAAAATCCAATCGCTTTCAGTTCTTCCCGAAGCTGACCTATCGATCGAAATCGCAGGGCCTGAATCCCCAGGTCTCGCGCCGCCTTGACATTGATTTCGCGATCATCCACGAACAGCGATTCCTTGGCCGTAACTCCGAGCCCCCGCAAAGTATGTTCATAAATCGCTCGGTCGGGCTTGATCAGGCGAACTTCCGCTGAAAATGTTTTGAAGTCGAACAGCTCCAGCCAAGCGAAATTCTTCTGCAGATACGAAATCATCGCGGGATGAATATTCGAAAGCAGCGCCGTCTTGATTCCACCATGGCGCAGTTGCCGGAGCCAACCCACCATCTGCTCATTCGGATTTCCCCACATTTGAATATCCCACTCGCAGACTTGCTGCAGTTGTTCGGCATCCATTTGTGCTCCAGCATCCTCCGCCAGCCTGATCCAATAGGCCTCCGCCGAGATATCTCCGCGGTCGAATGCACCGCGATTCTTGTCCCATAGCGGCGCAAACGAATTCTCATCCAGGCCAAAGGTTCTCGCCAGACGATCGAATTCTTGTGGGGATGGCCGATGACAGAGCACCTCGCCGTAATCCAGAATTACAGCATTGATTCCCGCACCATTGCCGCTACTTTCGATTCCCATTCGCAACCCCCACCAACATTCTCCTTCGGATTTAAGCGTCTTGTCATCCGGACCCCAGGCGTCGCCGAACGAGATTGCTCTGAGCCGGTCGGCGGCAATTTGCTCTTGGTCGCCACACCCCTGAGCTTGCCCTTTCGCGTCGAATCTAAGGCCACTTTCCCGCATCCAACATTCAAATAAGGAGGTTCCCATGTACGTTGTTCTTGGAGCAAGCGGAAACACCGGCCACATAGTCGCAAAGACTCTTCTTGCCCGCGGCCAGAAAGTTCGCGCTGTCGGCAGAAACGCATCACACCTGCAACCCCTCGCGGCCAGCGGTGCGGAAATTTCAATCGCCGATGTCACCGACGCGGCTGCCCTCACCAAAGCTTTTCAACACGCGGACTCCGCCTACGTCATGATTCCACCCAACCCCACCAGCAACGACGCTCTCGCGTATGCGGAGCGAGTCAGCGACGCCATCGCCGCCGCCGCTCAGAATACCGGAGTCAGGAACATTGTCTCGCTCAGCAGCATCGGAGCCGACAAGCCCTCCGGCACCGGCCCCGTGGTCGGCCTCCACAACCTCGAGCAAAAACTGAATCGGCTCGAGGCTGCGA
>DATNKA010001011.1:0-3718 GCA_035603655.1 Candidatus Acidiferrales bacterium
CGCCCGGCTCTTCGCCCGCTGCCCCGTCCCCGCTGGCGTCTGCCCTTCCCTCCACTTCCGCAACAAATAGCAAGCCTCCAGATACGCTCATACTTGCTGCGCCGCGCTCACCGCGCCAGTGCAACCAGCCACGGTGCCTGATTCCGCCGTCATCCTGAGCCCAGCAAGCCGATTCGCCCCTGCAAACCGGTTTAACCAACTTGAAGGATCTCTACACCAGAAGGATCTCTACCACCATCAATCAAATCTGCTCCGGCTCCTCCGGATCAGGCTCCCGCACGGGCGCATCCGGATTCTCCATCGGAGAAGGTGGTTCCTTGATCGGTGACGGCATCGGCTCCGCAGGCGTACGAAGGCGGAAGGGAGGGAGCGTCGGCATTCCGAATTTCGTGTCGAGTTGCATGGCTGTCAGATGCCAGGTCGGCTTCAAAGGAAGCCGGACCCGCAATGCCGCGTTACAAACTCCGATCACCCCGCGGAAAGCTTTGTCAGCCCTTTGCCTTCCCCTGCTTCTCCTCCCCGCCGACCACCTGCGCATGACCCCAGGGCCACCAACAGCGCCAGCCCAGCAATCACATTGCCCAGCAACGGTGGAAAGAAAAACTGAGTGATATAGGTTCCCGGGGAAATCGATTGAGTGACCACCAGAAAAACCCTGGTGGCGGATCCCGAATGAATGATGTGGTTGAATCCACTGATTCCAACCAGATAAGTCGGGATAGTGATGATGCTTGCGCCCGCCGACTCTGTGCCCGGCAGCAGCCATACCATCAAAGCAATCAGCCAGCCGGCAAAAATCGCGCGCATCCCGCACCGTTCCAAACCCTGCACCCATGCGCGACGCGCCGATCTCCGCCGGACAGCAGCTCATCCGGCAGATGCGCCATCAGAAAGCCTTCCGCGATAAAAAATCCCATCGAGAGTCCCGCCGCCAATGGGGACCATTGCAATGCTGACGTCATGCGATGCAGTTCCTCTTCGCCTTCACGACCAATGGTTTCATAAACCACCACATACGTAGCAATCGCCAACCGCTCCTCAAGCTGCTTCGGTTCGACGTGCGTGGTGATGGTCCCTTCGCTGGCAGAGCGTTCGTCTTTGCTGGGTTTCTTCTGCAATAATCCTTTCCACGGTCCGCAATCGTCCCGGACTTTCGCATAGCCGGCGCCCCCGCCGGCTGTCGCGCGCGCGTCCGCGTCGGAGAACTTTATGATAATCACACCGTTGGGTTCAGGATTCTAAGATCAACACATGGCACCGAAGAAGCATCTTAAAAGCGATCCCGGACCTCGCCTTGGCTCGGTCCCAGGTTTGGACTCCCCGAAGACGAACAGTGTCAGCGGATCGGCGGAGGGTATAAGGCGGTGACGTTCAGATTTTTACTGTTTCTCTGAATCGAGCCAACATTCTATCTACGCCGATCCTTGAGTCCAGCGCTCTTTCATCTGCAATCGCATGTTATAATCTTGTATTCTCAATCGCTTAGAGCGCGGAGGACTGTATCGATAAACGTTTTATCCGAACCAATGACCGCATCCGGGCACGCGAAATTCGCGTGATCGGCGATGAAGGGGAACAGATCGGCGTGATGCCCCCATTCGAAGCGCTCAGGTTAGCCCGCACCAAGAATCTGGATCTGGTCGAGATTTCACCCACCGCTCAACCTCCCGTGTGCCGCATCATGGACTACGGGAAATATTTGTATCAGCAGGAAAAGAAAGAGCGCGAGGCCAAGAAACACCAGAAGACCATCACCGTAAAAGAGGTCAAGTTCCGCATCAATGTGGACGACCACGATTACGAAACCAAAAAGAATCACGTGCTCCGCTTCCTCGACGAAGGAGACAAAGTAAAAGCCACCATCTTCTTCCGCGGCCGCGAAATGACCCGCACCGGTTTAGGTCGAACAATATTGGAGAGGTTGATTCGGGACGTAGAACCGCAGAGTATTGTGGAGTTTCGGCCGCGGCAGGAGGGGAATACGCTGCACGCCATATTGGCTCCGAAGAAATCTGCGGCGGAACGGGAAAAGGAAAAAGAGAAAGAAGCCAAGCAGAAAGCGAAAGCCGAGCGACAGGAAAAGATGTTGCAGGAAAAAATGGCGCAGGCCAAGTTAGCGCCGGAGAAAAAGGACGAGCAAGCGGCGCCGGCTGAGGCCGCTGCAGTGGGTGCTCCGAATCCTGGGTCGCAGGTTTAGTTCGCAGGCTTAGCGAGATCGCCGAGGACGGGCGCGAATCGCGCCAACGATTCCAGAGCAATTGAACCGTAGCAGTTGAATATCCAGAGGTGCGCGGTCGAGACCGGCCTCCACCTGATTCCGAGGAACTATGCCGAAATTGAAAACGCACAAAGGCGCAGCCAAGCGCTTCAAGAAAACTGCCAGCGGCAAGGTGAAGCGGGGCCATTCGGGTCTGCGGCACATGCTGACGTCGAAGGCCCACAAACGCAAACGCAAGCTGGGCAGTTCGACGCTGGTGAGCGACGGCGATCTCCGCAAAGTGAAGCGGATGATTCCGTATCAGTAACACAAGTTTTCCTTCACGAAGTTTCGCGTCATGAAGGAAGCGGACCGCGAGTCCGCGTTGCGGGTCGAGTTTAAGCCCCGCAGGTGCGTGAAGAGGTAGAGATCGCCGCTACGGTGAATCGCCCTTACCTCCAGCCGCCAGTACATAGAAAGCAAAAAGGAGAAACTCATGCCACGGGTAAAACGCGGAACCAAACGCCGCGCCAAGCGCAAGAAAATATTAGGCCGCGCGAGCGGCTACTTCCTCACTAAATCAAAGCTATACCGGTCGGCTAAAGAGGCCGTTGAACGCGGCCTCAAGTTCGCTTTTTCCGGACGCAAACAGCGGAAGCGACAGTACCGCTCGTTGTGGATCGTTCGCATCGGGGCGGCGGCCAAGCTGAACGGGTTGAGCTACAACCAGTTCATTCACGGATTGAAGGTGGCGGGAGTGGAACTGGACCGCAAGATTCTGGCGGATCTGGCGGTGCGGGATGCTGCGGCGTTTGCCAGTCTGGCGCAGCAGGCGAAGACGGCGCTGGCATAGCCGCTTTCAGGCTTCGGCTGTCGACGTCGGGCGGATCGGTTTCATCTAGTGAACATCAAGTTCCCCGCCCTGCCGCTGCAAAGCACAACGCCGCGACAAGGACGGGGCACCCGGCAGAAACTCCTTTCAGAACCGGTGGTTGTGTAAGCGAACAGCAGATCCTTCGACTCCGCAAACCGATTCGCCAAGCGCGAATCGGTTTGCTGCGCTCAGGATGACAATTTTGGCGAGGGCTGAACTGAGACGTGGCGTATAGCATTTCCAAATTGACGGATTATTCGGCGACGGCGCTGGAAAGCGCCGCCAACGAGTGCGTTCGCGCATGCCAGAAGGAAGCGTCGGAGGTTCGCAATGACGCTGAATTGAAAGCGTTTCGCGACCGCTGGATAGGGCGCAAGAGCGGAATTCTGAAGCAGATCAATGATCTGTGGCTCAAGGCTGCGCCGCAGGAAGGCAAAAGGAACGTCGGACACGTCGTCAATGAGGTCAAGGCGGCGGTCGAGAACATTCTTCTGGCAGCCGAGTCGGATCGCCTCGAACGTTCAACAGGAACACCGTTGGCGAGCGAGCGCGTTGATATTTCCCTGCCTGGCGTGCGGCGCCCCATCGGCGTGGAGCATCCCGTAATCAAGACCATGCACGAGGTGATTGGGGTTTTTCAGAGGCTC
>DATNKA010001012.1:0-6699 GCA_035603655.1 Candidatus Acidiferrales bacterium
TGGCCGAGCGGCGATCCGCCAGCGAGTGTGATATCGACATTCTCCGGCAAAATCACGGGCAAATCCTTTTCGGGCACAGGAACGATGCCATCTTTGTCGCAATAGAGCATTGGAATGGGCGTTCCCCAATATCGCTGGCGCGAGATTCCCCAATCTTTTAAGCGATAGGTAATGGTGGCTTTGCCGAAACCTTTTTCTTCCGCAACGGCAGCCATTTTCTTGATGGCCTCGGCGCACTCGAGGCCGCTGTAGGGACCGGAATTGATCAACATACCGTCATGTCCAACGTAAGGAAGGGGGGGCTCGGCCATGGTTTCTTCCGGGTCGTTGGAAACTGGAAGAACCACCAGGCGAATTTCGAGTTTGTACTTTTTTGCAAACTCGTAGTCACGCTCGTCGTGCGCGGGAACGCTCATGATGGCGCCCGTGCCGTAATCCATGAGGATGTAGTTCGCCACCCAGAGGGGAACTTTTTCGTGGTTGAACGGATTGATGGCGTAGCGTCCAGTGAAGACGCCGTGCTTCTCGATTTCGCCGATGTCGCCTACTTCTTTGGCTTTGCGCTGCTCGGCGATCAGTTGATCGACTTCGGCGCGCAAGTCGGCGTTGGCGGTGGTGAGATCAGCAATGAGCGGATGCTGAGGCGCGAGTTGCACCGATGTCGCGCCGAAGATGGTATCGACGCGAGTGGTGAAGACGCTGATGGTAGAGCCGGCAGGGCCAAAACTGCCGTGGTTCTCTGCGTAGTCGAGCTTGAAATCGACGAGCGTGCCTTGGCTGCGGCCGATCCAGTTCCTCTGCATGGTTCGGACTTTTTCGGGCCACCCGCCGAGCTTATCGAGGTCACGCAATAATTCATCGGCGTATTTAGTGATGCGCAAAAACCATTGCTCGAGTTCGCGCTGCTCGACGAGAGTGTCTTCGTGCCGCCAGCAGCGGCCATTTACAACCTGCTCATTGGCAAGCACGGTGCAGCACTGCGGACACCAGTTCACCAGACTTTTCTTACGATAGGCCAACCCCTTCTCGTGGAACTTGAGAAAGAACCACTGATTCCAGCGGTAGTAGTCCGGCAAACAGGTTGTGACTTCGCGCGACCAATCGTAGGCAAAGCCGAGACGATTCATCTGCGCCTTCATCTTGGCGATGTTGCCGAGAGTCCACTGGCGCGGAGGAGTGTTGTTAATAATGGCGGCGTTTTCCGCGGGCAATCCGAATGAATCCCATCCCATAGGATGAAGAACGTTGTAGCCGTTCATCCACATATAGCGGGCGAGGGCGTCACCGATGGAATAGTTGCGCACATGTCCCATGTGCAGCACACCGGAGGGATATGGCAACATTTCGAGGACGTAGTATTTCTTCTTAGTGGAGTCGGCTGCGTCGGCTGCGTAGAGCTGGGGATCGCTTTGCCAGCGTTCGAACCACTTGGCTTCTACGCGCTGGGGGGCGTAGCGTTCGTCGTGGGGACGGGCGCTGGCGGAGGCGGGTTCTTCCTGAGTTTTGTCTTGCGGCATAAGAAGATCAGAGAGTACGGATAAAACTTAGATTTTACAATGAGGCAGGGGAAGGGCGTGAGCAAGAAAGCCCTTGGCCGCCCTTGGCCAGGTCAGCGATAGACGTCTTTCCGGTGCCCTAGTTCGAGGACCAGGAGTGTGATGCCTGCTTCCTGGATACCCCGGATCAGTCGATAATCGCCGGCGCGGGTTTGTTTTTCCCGGGTCTGGGACGCATGTTTACCTTGCAACGGTTCCCTGAACCCAGCTGGCAGTTTGGGGCTTTGCCAGCTCCGAGGACAGCCGAGGGAGCTGTCCCCACATTCATCTGTCAGACAACTGTTTCCTGGGCTGGCTTTTGGGGTGATTCTTGAGTTTGTCGTAGTCGCGAGTGTGGACGCGAAGACCGTACTCTTGCGTACTTTTGGTATAGCCAGCGACAAGTTGCTCCTGGTAGTGATCGAGATAGAAATCAAAGGGATCGCGCGGATCCATATCGATCATAATGAGGTCGGCATCGTGCATGGTAAGTTTGCCGAAGCGCAGTTCGCCGCGGCCGAAAGCCATGTAATTGCCGGATTGTGGGACGGCGAAATTCGAAGGCTGGGGTTTTCCGAAGACCTGAACAATGTCGTTGCCCCGAAGACGAACTGAGGTCACCTTTCCACGAATGTGCGGGGCAGGAAGAATTTGTTCAGGATCGAGAATCAGGTCATCTTTCTCGACCGTGATGCCGTGAACTGCGTTGGTGTTGACCAGGCGGGCCAGATCGACGCCCAATAGATCCAGCAGACCTTTGACTGGCAGGTGCGCCGCTTTCACATGTTCGGCGTGGAGACGGATTCGTCCGTCGGAGTCCGCGGAAAGAGCTCCGGTGGTTTCAAAAGAAATATCCCCTTTCTGATGGAGCTCGCCTTTGATGATCAACTGGTTGTTCTTGCTCTCGATGCGCAGATTCTTGATGGGAGCGTTAGGGGAGGAAAAGACATTCTCGTTCAGGACCTGAGCCAGGGACTCGCAACTGATCGCAATTTCGGCCGAGGCCAAGACGAGGGTGAAGGAGTTCTTGTCGTCAAAGATAACGATGTCGCTGGAGTTGGTTGGCGTGAATTGGCCTTGCAAGCGAATGATATGGACGGCGATGGGCCCACTAAAGTGATACATGACATTCTTCATCGCAACTTGCACAGCGTGCGCATCTGGCGTATTGCTGGGCTGAGCAGACACATCGTTCGGCAGAAGGGTGAAAATCGCCGCGAGGAAGACAGGTCGAACAGCGAGCCGCGTCAGCACCGTGGTGGTCATCATGAGAATTAGGATGCCATGATCGTCAAGATCGGGAGGCTAGCACACAAGGTTCTTGAGGGCGTCGACATTCCTGCGGTCGTCGCCGGGTTGATCGATGGGGGTTTCAGCGATGAAGGCGACATGAGCGAGGCGAGGGTGGTTGAGCAGAATGCGGAATGGTTTAATGCCGATGGTACCTTTTCCAATGTGTTGATGGCGGTCGAGCTTCGATCCTCGAGGAGCCTTGGCGTCGTTGCAATGGATGACTTTCACATGGTTCAAGCCAACGGTCGTATCGAGATGTTGCAGGGTCTGGTGGAGACCCGCTTCGCTGACGATGTCGTAGCCGGCAACGTGCGTGTGGCAGGTATCAATGCATGCGGCTATAGGGACGATGCCACGGAGGCGGCCGATGATTTCGGCGACTTGCTCGAAGCTAGCTCCGAGAGAGAATTCGGCACCGGCGGTATTCTCGATGAGGATGGTCAGGCCCGAGCGCGCGAGATCGAGACCTTGGGTGGAAGCCGCAATGGCAGCGGCGGTTTGCAACAGGCCCGCTTCGCGATCGGAGCCGCGAAATGAGCCCGGATGCAGGACAAGGTACTGGGCGCAAACTGCGAGTGCGCGCTCTACTTCGCCGCGAAAGGCTTCGATCGATTTCTCGAGAAATAGCTGATTCGTGCTGGCGAGGTTTACCAGATAATTCGTGTGGATCACAAGCGGCTTGAGATCATATTTGGCGCGGAGGGAAAGCATTTCGACGCAGAGCGGATGGCTTAGTTCGTACGGCGCCCACTGGCGCGGGCTGGAGGAGAAAATTTGCAGCGTGTTGCAGCCCAGGCGGTAGGCGCGTTCTGCGGCGTTGTGGATTCCTCCGGCAGTTGAAGTGTGGATGCCGATGCGGCGAGCAGTGAGCTGGGGCGGGCGTTTGGGCGCGGGACGAGCGAGGACGTCTTGTTCGCGGGCCATGGAGCGGGGCATTAAAAAAGTATAAAGGCGAAGGGTAGGATTCCGGAGACGTTGCTTGCTGCCTCTTGCGCCGCACCCGGAGGATTTTTAATCGCTGCTGGACGGGTTGCAGTACGGCTGCTGCGTTTGCGGTGCAGCGGGGGGCAACGGTAGACTTGATTGGGGCGGCTCTGTAGCAACTGGCGGCAACAGCAAGGCGAGCTTCGCTCGACATGGATGGGCAGGAGTGCCCGTCTCTACATAAGCAGAAATGATTGCCGAGAGCGGATGTTCCGACGTTATTCGCGAGGGTCGATTAAGGGGAATCTATGTTAGTCGTGATGAAGGCGCATGCTTCCGAAGAGCAGGTGCGGAGCGTTTGCGAAAAAATTGAGCAGCTGGGTTATCGCGCGCACGCCATGCCGGGAGCGCAGCGCACCGCGATTGGCATCACCGGAAATAAGGGCGAGGTCGAGCAGGGCACGCTGGAAGAGATGGCGGGCGTGCAGGAGGTTATTAAAGTCTCCAAGCCCTACAAGCTGGTGAGCCGCGACATCAAGGAAGACAACACGATCATTCGTTTTCCGGGGACGGCGGCGACCATTGGCGGTCCGGGCCTGGCGATTGTCGCCGGACCGTGCGCCATCGAGAGCCGGGAGCAGGCCTTTGCCGTGGCGGAACGGGTGCATCGCGCTGGGGCTCAGTTTTTTCGCGGCGGAGCTTACAAGCCACGCACGTCCCCTTATTCATTCCAAGGACTGGGCGAAGAAGGTCTGCAAATAATGGGCGAAATCCGCCAGCAGTATGGGATGAAGATTATTACGGAAGCAATTGATAATGAATCACTTGACCTGGTGGAAGAGTATGCAGACATGATCCAGATTGGGGCCCGGAACATGCAGAATTTTTCGCTGCTGAAGCGTGCTGGACGGGCGAAGAAGCCGGTGCTGTTGAAGCGGGGTATGTCTGCGACGCTGGAAGAATTTCTGATGGCGGCAGAATATATTCTGAGCGAAGGCAATTACAGCGTGGCGCTGTGCGAGCGCGGAGTGCGTACGTTTGCCGACCATACCCGCAACACGCTTGATCTGAGTTTGATTCCGGCAGTGCAGCGCTTGAGCCATCTGCCGATTCTTGTGGATCCCAGTCACGGGACAGGCAAGCGAAACAAGGTTACGCCGCTGTCTCGTGCTGCCGTAGCCGTGGGCGCGGATGGTCTGATGGTAGAAGTCCATCACCAGCCGGATCAAGCAATGTCAGATGGCCCACAGTCGTTGTTTCCCGATCAGTTTGATGAATTGATGAAGCAGGTACGCCAGATTGCGGCAGTGGTAGGGAGGACGGTGCCGGGGATTGAGGTCAGGGAGATGGTGGGGGTGAAGTAGGCCATCTTACCGAGTCACTTTGGGGGCTATGCGAATTCCTCGACGAACAGTTTCAATCGGTTTCCTGAGCGTAACGGCGCTGGCTCTCGGCGGCGTTTTGTTTGCGCAGAATGCACCCGATAAATCCGCCGACAACACAGCCAGGGGGAGCGCGGAACCCGTCTACGGGGTGGGCCGGGACGTCAGCCCGCCGAGACCGATCTATACCCCCAGCCCGGAGATCAGCCCCGGAGGCGAAAGAGGCGAAGTATCAGGCTACAGTTATCGTGACGGCGATTGTGGAGGAGATGTGACCGACGCGAAGGCCCGTTAATACTGTGGGAATGCGGCTTGACGAGAGGGCAGTCGAAGTAGCACGCCGATGGAAGTTCAAGCCAGCAACGAAGGACGGAAAGCCAGTTGCTGCGAAAGTCACCTTGGAGCTTGAGTTCCACCAGTGAAGCAGCGCACCTCGTAGTGTTCTTTCTAATCGTGCTGCAACCTGTGCAAAGAACTGTAAAGTTTGTGGCGTTTTTATCGAAGCTGAGACAAGCTAAAGGCGCGGGAGGGATTTCGAGTGCGCAGCTGCTTGTCGAAACCGCCACTCCGCTTAAGATGGTCAGATCAGAGGATTGCGCAACTTGGTGAGAAACTGGCTTATGTTTGGCAGAGATAGTAATTCAGCAATAACGATAATCGTTTTGGGAGCGGCGCTGCTGGCATGTCCACGCGGAGTTTTTGCCCAGCATGGAGGCGGAGGTGGACGGATCGGGGGCTCCTCTGCTGGCGGAGGCGGATTGAGCTCGGGCAACCATGCTAGTGGGGTCGACGCGAAGGACGACTTGCGAGACTTTCACCAGATCATGGCGGTGCAGGCTAGCAACGAACAGAAAATCGCATATGCCGCCATGGTGAAGAGTACGGGCGCTGCTGGCGCGGAATTGCAACGGTTTGCGGAACTACTGCGCAAAGGAGAGAATCCACCCGAGGTTGCCGGGCGCGATAAAAGTTTCGAGGAGGCAATCGAAACTTCTCGGACATTGAATAAGCGATTTCTGGAGGGATTCTCCGAAGCACAGAAATCCGGGCTGAAAGAAATTACTAAGAGGCTGGGAAAAGCTGATTCTGAACTCGCACAACAGGCAAAGGTGCTGGATCAGGAAGTTGAAGCGAACACGCCTGCGGCGCAAATGGCAGCTTCGGCGCAGAATCTGGAGCGCGCGCTCACGAGCTTTCAGCACGAGCAAGCCGATCTGGGAGAGGAAATGAGCATTGCGTCTTCCAGCAAGGGGCCGGATTCTGCTTTCAACCTTCCACCGGTAAAGAACAAGGTCAACTTTGCGGATCAGGCCGTCACGGTCATTACGTCCGGAGTGGTTTCGAACAGTGTGGCCGAAGGCGGCGGCAACACCTTTGCAGTGCAACTGACCGCGGACATGTCGGACCTGCAACAAGCCATTACCGATGTGCTGCGCGCTCGACTTGGCCAGGCTGATCGATGCGGGGAGCGGATTGCAGTGCAGACTGCAACCCTCACGCCGCGCGGATCTGTCGCCACGGTGACAACGCAATTGCACTACGAACGTTGGACATGCAACACGATG
>DATNKA010001013.1:0-13741 GCA_035603655.1 Candidatus Acidiferrales bacterium
GATGGAAGTGGTGGGCCGCATTCAAGCAGGCCAATCTCCCGATGGCCTGGCTTGGGTAACGCGGCGTACGGAGCAGTCAAGGATGGCAACGACCATACCGAGCTCAAAATGATACGCGATGCAGATCAAAAGCGGATTCGAAATAACGACTATTGCGCCGCTAGCGGTGCTCTGACCGCCGAAATATTTACATGCGGGACCTACACTGAGCAATCCGCTGGTCGAAATAAGGTCCGGAATCCGGACGCACTAGCATTCTGAAAACACAGTCTTTCGCCCATTTCCACAGATCTGCGGGAAACTGGCATAAGAATTGCATTAACCACCCCGAGTATTCGGAGGTGCCTTATGTCCGCTGCGGGCGACGCAGAATTTTTTCAGATGCTGAAGAAGGACATTGATTATTTCACGCGAGCGATTCAGCGTTTCGAAGATTTAATTCCAGCTGTGTGTGCGCCCGTCCAAGACCAATGGCGCTTACAGGCCCAGGCTCGCAAGAACTTTGCGCTGGAACTTGAGATTCTCTTGGATAAGGCCGAGCGCTGCCTCGACCCTTCGCTGTAACTTCGCTTACAAAAACGATAACGATTAAAGGGAAAAAAGACCAAGCGCCTTAGACTTTTTTCAGCCTCGAACTTCGGACTTTTTCCGACTTTTATTGTTCCCCAGACGTCCCATTTTTCCAGGCGAGTCGTAGCGACGCGATTCCGGTAGAATAAGGGTTTCGACCGAACCTCTTGCCCACTTCGGATCCCAACCTGTTTCTTTCGGCGCTCGCCATCTACGCCGTTCCTCGCGGTATTGGTGCGTACCTCCGCCAGCATTTGCTGGATAGAACATTTCAGGGCCTCTACCACACCGATTCATTTGATCGAGCGCTGCTGATCCCGTATTTTATCGTGTTGGTTTTACTGGCTGGGTACGGAATGCACCGTTACATTCTGGTTTACCTGTACTACAAACATAAGAAAAACCGGACTACGGATCCTGCGGCCTACTTCGAACGGTTGCCGCGAGTCACGGTGCAGCTACCAACCTTTAACGAACAGTATGTGGTAGAGCGGTTGCTGGATTCGATCTGTAAGTTGAAATACCCCCAGGAGAAGCTCGACATCCAGGTGCTCGACGACTCTACCGACGAAACAGTCGACGTGGCGCGAAACCTGGTCGAACGGTACGCCGCGCTGGGCAATCCGATTAGCTACCATCACCGCGTCAATCGCGAAGGCTTCAAAGCTGGTGCGCTGGCAGAAGGCCTGAAAACGGCAAAGGGGGAATTCGTTGCCATCTTTGACGCCGACTTCACTCCTCCGGAAGACTTCCTACTGCGCACCATCCATCACTTTACCGATTCGAAGATTGGCATGGTGCAAACGCGCTGGACGCATATCAATCGCAACTATTCTTTCCTCACGCAGGTGGAAGCCATCCTGCTTGACGGTCACTTCGTGCTGGAACACTCGGGCCGCGCGCGTAGTGGAGTCTTCTTTAATTTCAACGGAACAGCCGGAGTCTGGCGGCGGGCAGCGATCGATGAAGCCGGCGGCTGGCAGCACGACACGCTCACCGAAGACACCGATCTTTCCTACCGCGCCCAACTCAGGGGATGGAGGTTTATCTATCTGCAGGACGTCGAATGCCCGGCAGAATTGCCCGTTGAAATGACCGCCTTCAAAACGCAGCAGGCGCGCTGGGCTAAAGGACTGATTCAGACCGGAAAGAAAATCCTGCCGCGCGTCTTGCGCAGCGACGCGCCGCTGCATACCAAGATTGAAGCCTGGTACCACCTGACCGCGAACCTCAGCTATCCGCTGATGATCGTGCTCTCGGTGCTGATGTTGCCGGCTATGATCATCCGCTTCTATCAGGGATGGTTCCAGATTCTCTTCATCGATCTGCCGCTCTTTCTTGCTTCCACCTTTTCTATTTCAAGTTTCTATCTGGTTTCGCAGCGCGAACTTTTTCCCAAAACCTGGCAGCGCGCTCTTCTCTATCTGCCGTTGCTGATGGCGCTGGGCGTCGGATTGACGGTCACCAACACCAAGGCCGTGATCGAGGCGCTCATCGGAAAAGAGAGTGCTTTTGCTCGCACCCCCAAATACAACGTCGAATCCAAGAAAGACAAGGTAGGAGCAACCAAGTACCGCAGGCGGTTGGGATGGGTGCCATGGGTGGAACTGCTGATCGGCAGCTACTTCGCGCTCACGGTGTACTATGCCGTCGAGATTGAGAACTACTTTACGATTCCATTTCTTCTACTCTTCGTGCTGGGCTACTGGTGCACCGGACTAATGTCCCTGTTGCAGGGACGATTCTCGGGCGTCGCGCTGAGCGCGGAATCCCACACGAAGCCATTTCCCGTGGGAGTGTAGACGGCAGAAGCCCCCCGTCGTGCGGGCCGCGCCGGTTCCACTGCGCCGAAACGCCGGAGCTGATCTCACATCGTGTAACTCTGTGCCTTTCTTTCGCAGCGCCGCTCGGTTACAATCCACTCGCCAAAAGTTTCTCATTCGCCCCTGCATGCTGGATGAACTTCGTGGCACGTAACTTCGCGGTTCGAAGGAGGCTCCGATGCTCCGCTTTCGCAAGCTGCATTCTCTTCTTGGGCTGGGGCTGTTGGTCGCTTCCCTGCTTAGTTGCGGAACTCATGATTCCAACGAATACTTCGTATTCGTTGCGGCCAATCTGCAAGTTCCTTATTGGCAGGCTGCGGGCGCCGGTTTCGCCAAGGCCGGTAAACAATTCAAGGTACGCACCGATTTTGTGGGCCCGAACAACTACGACGCCAAGGCCGAGCGTGACGCCCTCGATCAGGCAGTCCAGCAAAAAGCTACTGGAATTTTGCTCGGCGTGACCGATCCGGCATTTCTGAAAGACAGCGTCGACAAGGCCATTGCCGCTGGAATTCCGGTGATCACCGTGGATTCCGACGCTCCCGCGAGCAAGCGACTTTTCTTTATCGGCACCAATAATTATCAGGTAGGTATAACCGGAGGCCTCCGCCTGGCCCAGGAATTGAAAGGCAAAGGCAACGTCGTTGTATTCACCATGCCCGACCAGCACAACATGCAGGACCGCCTGCACGGCTATCGCGATGCTCTGGAGCGCACGCCCGGCATCAAGATCGCACGCGTGGTCGATATCCAGGGCGACCCCCGCATAGCCTTCGACACCACCACGCAGATTATCGGCAAAGAGAAAGATCAGGTGGATGCCTTCGTCTGTTTGGAGGCGCAATCGGGGAAGGAGGTCGCTGGTGTCCTCAACAGTTACCACGTCACTGGCAAATTTGTGATGGCCATGGACACCGATCCCGAAACACTGGATTTGATCCAGAAGGGTGGCATCTTGGCCACCATTGCGCAGAAGCCCTATACCATGGCATTTGTCGGTATGCAGATGCTCGACAACTTATATCATCAGAAACCGCCGTCGCTCGAGACCGACTGGTCGAAGGACAGCTTTGCGCCGATTCCATCTTTCGTAGATACTGGTTCTGCCCTCATCGACAAGAGCAACGTTGATTCTTTCCTGCAGGCAAAGCAGAGTGCGACCAGTCCCAAATAGTGGAAGATCACTCTCCTGTCGAGGCGGGACCACCCGTTGGCGCATAAACTGCCCGTACGGGTGCATTCTCGTAACATCGGATGGATTGCACGATGCGAAAGCTCAGGCTCTCACCTTTCCTGGCAAGTATCCTTGCTGGCATTTTTCTTCTCACGGTTGATCCGAGCGTCGCGCTTGACCGGCAGCCCAACGGCGACTATCACGCCCGCCGCGAAGCGTTAGCCAGGAAAGTGGGAGGCATGGTGGTTCTGTTCGCGCCCATGGAGAGCGAAGGCCCTAACGATCTTTATGGCTTCCGCCAGGAAGACAATTTTTATTATCTTTCGGGCTTGGGCGAGCCTGGCGTCGCCCTGCTGATTGCTCCGGCTGTCGAAGGCACCTCCGATAAGCCTGCGCAACCCTACACCGAGATTCTGTTTCTTCCTCCGCGCAATCTGACGCAGGAAAAGTGGACCGGGCCCAAGCTCGGCCCGGAAAATCCCGAGGCATCCAAGGTCACCGGCTTTGACCATGTCCAAGACATGGCCAAACTACCGGAGGACGTTATGAAATTGAGCTCGGGCGCACGTCCAGTTGTTTACACGGACGTCGCTGCGCATGATCAGAGTTCGGCAAGCGCCCAACCGCTGGAGTTTATGAAGGAGGTTAATTCGTTCCTGAGTTTTCACGACGTGAAGCCGATGATCGATTCGCTGCGCACCTATAAGGACACGGGAGAAGTTGCCCTCATCCGCAAAGCGGTTGATGCTTCCCTGGCTGCACACTTCGCGGCATTCAAAACAGTGAAGCCGAATGTCAGCGAGCGCGAAATCTCTGCGCTCATGCAATATGAGTGGGGCAAGCGTGGCTGCGAGCGGCCGGCCTACGCACCCATCGTGGGCTCGGGTTACCATTCCACGGTGCTGCACTACTCGGATGATTCCAACGTAATGAAGTCGGGGGACGTTGTGGTCATCGATGCCGCCGGCGAATATTCCATGTACGCCTCCGATATTACGCGCACGATGCCGATCAATGGCCACTTTACCCCACGGCAGCGCGAAATCTACGACATCGTGCTGGGAGCGCAACAAGCAGCCGAAGCGGCATTTAAGTCGGGCAAGTCCACGATGAAGCGCGACGACCCAGACTCGCTTTACAAAGTGGCTTACGAATACATCAATTCCCACGGTAAAGATCTGCATGGCGACAAACTGGGAAAGTATTTCATTCACGGACTAGGCCATCCCGTCGGCCTTAACGTGCATGATGCCACCGATCCCGAATCTCGCTTGGGACCAGGACAGGTGTTCACCATCGAACCCGGGATTTATATTCCCGAGGAAAGCCTCGGCGTGCGTATCGAAGACGACTACTACGTCGATTCGGAGGGCAACCTGATCAAACTGAGTGCGGCTTTACCTTCGAAGGCAGAAGACGTGGAAAAAGAGATGGCGGGAAAGTAAATGGATAATTTTGTAATCGGGCATTTTGCAATTTGAAAAGGAGACTTCCTAACTTAATTAAATTGCAGAATTGTCCAATTGCAAACTTTCTACGAAATGTATTCCTTAATGTATTCGTTCTCCGAGTGGGCCAGTTGCTGAAGGTCGCCATCGAAGATCACCTTACCGTCGCGTAACATCAAGAAGGCCAAAGGGACCTCACAGTTTTTCCCGCCGGGTAGCGGCACCATGCGGTTGGCTTGTTTGTCGAACTGATGCGTCGCCATGGTGAAAGCGTCCTGCAGGCGATGCGTCACGAGTAGAGCGCTGGTCTGATAAACGTCACGCTGCTTCACGATCAGTTCGATGATGGTGTTCGAAGTCACCGGATCCAGGCCTCCGGTGGGAGAGTCATAGAGCAGCAGTTCGGGCTGCGTAATAATCGCGCGCGCAATAGCAACGCGCCGCCGCATGCCTCCAGAAAGCTCCGAGGGATCGAGATCGAGCGTGTGCTCCAGCTCCACGAAGCGCAACGCTTCGCGTACTTTGCGATCGATATGCTCGTCGTAGATACCGTGTTCCTCCATCAGGCGATAGGCAACGTTTTCGCGTACCGTCTGAGAATCGAACAACGCACTTTCCTGGAATACCATTCCAATCTTGCCGCGCAGCTCAAACAGTTGACCTTCCGGCATCTGAGTAACATCTTGCCCTAACACGACAATGCGTCCGGAGTCTGGCTTAATGAGTCCGAGTGCCAGCTTCAGAATGAGGCTCTTGCCGGATCCGGCGACACCGAACACAGCCTTCGTCTCGCCACGGGGTAGATGGAAAGAAACGCCGCGCAGAACTTCGTTGTCGTCAAAGGCAATGGCGACGTCTTCAAAGATTATGGCGGGGGCGGAATCATCCTCGGTTGTCGCGACGGAGGAATCGAGTGGCAGAGTCGGCGTCGACATGGGATCAGTGATAGGAAAGCGTAGCCATCAGGAACCGAGTGACGATCAAGTCCATGGCGAGGATAAGAACGGAAGCCGCTACCATCGCCTGCGTAGTCGCGCGGCCCACACCCTGGGTTCCTCCGCGCGCGTTCATACCATAAAAGCAGCCTATGGTGGCGATGATGAAGCCGAAAATAACGGGCTTGATTAATCCCATGAACACGTCTTGAAACACTAACGTTTCCCAGGCGTTGGCCCAGTATTGCCGGGCGTCCAACTGGAGCAGGAGCTTCGCGATCACAAGCCCTCCTACCAGGCCCACAAGATCAGAAATGATGGCCAGGAAAAATAACATGAACACCGTGGCGACCACGCGCGGCGTGACCAGTTTTTTCATGGGATCGGTGCCCAGCGCGCGCATAGCATCGATCTGCTCGGTGACCACCATCGATCCCAACTCGCTTGCCATGCCTGACGAATTCCGCCCCGCAACCATCAGGCTGGTCAACACCGGTCCCAGTTCTCGCACCATGGAAGTGGAGACCAGTTGCCCCACCAGCGTGATCGAACCGAAACGCTCCAGCGTATTCGAGGCCTGCAGCGCCAGCACAGCGCCAGTAAAGAAGCCCGTGAGCACAACGATAGGCAGAGATCCTACGCCGATGGTATCTGCCTGCCGCACCATGTCGATGATGTACAGAGGCTTGCGAAAGAGATTTGCGACCGCGTGCAAGCAAAACAGAATGTAATCCTGGACTGTCTGGACTTTTTCCTTGGCGAGATCGGTGGGCGAGGTCAGTTCCATGCTGGTCTGGAAAGCGCGGCGACCCGCGACACGCTTTTTCGAACTATAGCAGAGAACCGCCTGCCTCTTCAGGCCGCCGAGATGACGGGATGTTGCCTGTGCGGGAAGGGAGTCATCCCCGCGTCTTCTTTTTTATTTCGATATTCAGCCGGCGGATCTTCTGATTCAGTGTGGAGAGCGGGACCTTAAAGCGCTCGGCGGCTTCAGTCTGGTTCCAGTTACACTTTTCCAGCATGTCGCTGATGATGCGTTTCTCGACGTCCTCGACGATTTCAAACAGCGAAGCATCCGTGGGCGGATCGTGCAGAGTGAGAGACGAGCCGCGACCCAATAAATTGTCGGGCAATAGGTCAATGGTGATGTCGCTGCCGGAAGACAGCACGACGGCGCGTTCAATCACATTTTCCAGTTCGCGCACATTGCCCGGCCACGAGTAGGACAACAGCGGACGTAAAGCCTCGGGCGTAATCCGCCGCACCGGCCGGTCGTTTTCTTCCGCGTATTTCTTCAAAAAGAATTGCACCAGCAACGGAATGTCCTCTCTGCGCTGCCGCAGCGGAGGCAATTCAATGGTGATCACGTTCAGGCGGTAAAACAGATCCTCGCGGAAGCGGCCTTCGCGCACCAGGGTGCGGAGATCGATGTTGGTAGCGGCGATAATGCGAACATCCACCTGAATTTCCTGTATCCCGCCGAGATGCATAAACCTGCGATCTTGCAGCACGCGCAGGATCTTAGCCTGAGTTTCCAGACTCATGGTGGCGATTTCATCGAGAAACAACGTGCCGCGATCCGCAATTTCGAACAAGCCCTTTTTGGAAGCGATCGCGCTGGTAAACGCACCCTTCACGTGACCGAACAGAGTGGACTCCAGCAGGTCGGTGGGCATGGAGCCCGTATTGACCGGAACAAACGGCCGGTCGTGGCGCGGAGAATTCAGATGCAGAGCTTTGGCAATGATTTCTTTACCGGTCCCGCTTTCGCCTTGCAACAGAACAGTTGAACGGCTATTCGCAACTTGAGCGACAAGATCGAAGATTTTCAACATCGGCTCGCTCTTGCCGACGATGTTTTCGAAATTGTAGCGCTGCTTGAGGGCGCGCTTTAGCTGTACGTTTTCTTCTTCGGCGCGCCGCCACCCGACTGCGGCTCGCACATCGGCCAAAAGTTTTTCATTATCCCAAGGTTTCTGAACGAAGTTAACGGCGCCCCCCTGCATGGCGCGAACTGCATTCTCCACGGTGCCAAAAGCCGTGATCATGATGACGGGCAGTCCGGTTTCATGGGTGCGGATTTCAGCCAACACCTCCATGCCGTTGCGTCCGGGCAATGTAAGGTCCAGCAGGATCAGATCGAAAGGATGTTCGCCGATGCGCTGCAATCCCGCCTCGCCGCTGGCCGCCGTTTCAACGGCGAAGCCTTCAAGTTCGAGCAAGGTCTGGAGAGATTCGCGAATCTCGGCTTCATCGTCGATGATGAGAACCGCGCCCGCCAGACCGGAATTCCCGTTCGCTGTCGCGCGCGGGATGATTGCCAATTCAGACATATTCGGCCTCAGTCCTCTGGTTGGACATGCTGGGTTTATCCATGCTCACGTAAAAATGTTTTGACCTGTTCTGTTTAAGGATGCCTCGTTTAAGCACGCTCAGTTTAAACATGGACTGCCTTCCTGCTCAGTGGGAAATCCAAGGTGAAAGTTGTGCCCGCCCCGGGATGGCTTTCCACGCGAATCTTTCCCGCGTGTTCCTGGATGATGCCGTAGGTAACGGAAAGGCCCAGGCCGGTACCGCGCGCCTGGCCTTCGCGCGGCAAAGTCTTGGTGGTAAAAAAGGGATCATAAATACGTTGAATGTGCTCGGGGGCGATACCCGAGCCGGTATCGGAAACGGAGACGCTGACACTCTCGCCATTCATTGTTGAAATGCGCAGTTTGCCGCCACCCGGCATGGCATCTTTGGCATTGAGAAAAAGGTTCAGAAACACTTGTTGCAGTCGGCCTGGATTTCCCTGGATCGCAGGCAACTTGGGGGCTAGAGCATTTTCCACCTCTACCTTAGCCACTCTGAACTGGTGTTCCAACAGAGCCAGCGTGTCGGCGATCACTTTGTTTACGTCCACATCGCCAATCTCACTGCCACTGGTGCGGGAAAAATTCAGCAGGTTGTTTACGATCTCAGATGCGCGAAAGGTTTGCCGCGTTATCTTCTCGAGCAATCCGGACTTTTGCGGATCTCCCTGCAGCTGTTTGGAAAGCATCTGCGTGTAGGAGGAGATCACGGCTAGCGGAGTATTGACTTCATGAGCCACGCCTGCGGCCAGCAACCCGATAGAGGAAAGTTTATCGGCCTGGGACAGCTGAGCTTCTAACTCGATGCGTTCCGTGATATCGTCCATGATGATGAGCCGGCCGATGACCTGGAATTTACGCGTCACCAGGGGCGCGATGGCCACATTCACGGTGCGGACCTCGCCGGCAGGGGTTTGCAGGCGGAACTTGTAAAGATTGTGGATGCCAGGGTTCTGCCGCATGCGATCGAACTCGTCGACGAACTCTGGAGGAAAAATCGCCTTCAGCGGCTGGGTTAAAGTCTGCCACCGCGGAACTGCGTACATCACTTCCATCTGTGCGTTCCAGCTCTCGATGCGATCTTCCATATCGAGAGCCATTACACCCACATTGATAGATTCGACGATGTTCTCGTTAAAGTCCTTCAGGCGCTCGTACTCTGCCGCCTTCTGCTGCAACGAGGCGTAGAGTTGCCCGTTCTGAATGGCAATACCGAGATAGCCACCCAGAGTTTCAAGCAATTCCATATCTTCGCTGGAGAGAAAGTCACCTTGGGTGGTCTTGCCTAAGCCGAGAACGGCTATGGTCTTTTGTTGGGCGTGGCACGGGATGTAGTAATTGAGCTCCAAACGAGCAATGGTTAGCTGCGCGCCTGGACTCTCGCGCGGCACCTGGTGCGTGTTTTCGAAGAAGAGATGACCCGCGGGCTCAGGTCGCGGTGCGCTGAGGAAGGAAAGATCGAGGTTACCCGGAGAGGCAAGACCAAACGACTTGGCCAGCACAAATCGCTCTGCTGTCTCACCGGCCAGAAAAATCGCCATGCGGTCGACCCCGAGCGTGCGCGACAGCCGATCGATCAGCGAGGAGAGCATGGCATTTAGATCAGTCTCCGAACTGAGTTCGCGTCCGAACTCAAGCAAAGTTCGGCGATAGTCATAACGGGTGCGATAGAAAAATTGGTCGATGCGGTCCTGTATCCACTTACGCACCGGGTCGAACAAGAGCGCCGTAACCACCACGGCGAGGATCAACCCCACCGGACCGCTGCTGGGCTGCCGCATATGCACCAGTTCGGCGACGCCGGCTACCAGTCCGAAATACAGGCCCACTACGATTGCGGCGGCCAGCGTGTAAACCACACCGCGCTTGAAAATGAGGTCCACATCCATCAGGCGGTAGCGGAAGATGGCATAGCCGAAGGTGAGCGGAAGCAGCGCCAGCGACAGCGCAGAAATCTTCACGGTCGCGCCGGGCAGTGAGCCCATCAGATATGGAACCACGTACAACAGCGAATAGGGAATGATGGCAAGAATGGTCCCGCGAGTGACCCACTTCAATTGCTGACGCAGAATGGTAGTGCTGGCACGGCGGTAGCTGTACCACAACACCCCAGCCGCAGCCAGGAAGAAGAGCGAGCCGTAGGACATCTCCATACGGTCCAGGTTCCAGCGCAGCCGCTCACTTGCTTGCAGCCAGCGCATGGCACCGACGTGGGTCGTCAGCAGGATCGCTCCCGGCACATAAACCAGCGCCAGCAGCCAGGGATGCTTGCGCACAACCTGGCGTTTCTCCGGGAAGGTCAGAGCGAAATGAAGAAAGAGGGCCGGCTGCAATACTCCGGCTATGATGTTGCCCCAGTAGATTGTCCAGTCGAAGTCGTTCAACTTACCGGTGTACTTGAAGGAGTAAGCGATAAATGACACTAGGCAGAAGATATAAAAGTGGGTGGACCCTGGCGCTGTCCAGCGGCGCAGCAGGACATACAGTCCAATACCAAGATAAATCAGCGCAATCAGCCGCAGCCAGTTGTTGAGCGAACGTTCCGCGGGAATCAGGATGACGCTGGAATCAAGCGCGACGGATTGCCGCACCAGAGAATAGGCCGCTTTGGACCACACACCGTTGCGGTAGAGTTGCTGCTCCAGACCGGAAATATTCTGGACTTCCTGTCCATTGATGGAAACCAGTTGATCGCCTGTCTTGATGCCGCTTCGGGCGCCGGGACCGCTCGGATCGACGCGGTCCGCCGTGAGTCGGCCACCATGTTCGACCCACCAGACTCCGTCATCGGGAACCGCAGACTTGAGTTCGGCATCAAAATTGAAGCCAGCGAATACAACCGCAGCCACTGTCAGCAGGAACAGAAGAACGGCAACAAAGCGGACTTGGCTTTCCCGGTTCATGGGCTTCGGCGGCGGTCCCGAACCCTTCAGGGGCTGGATAGGCGTGGTAATCACGTCCCGCCGGTCATCCATGAGCAACTTCGCTGCCATGTTGTTTCCCGCTTCCGGAATCCTAAATGCCCGCAACGGAAGCACTTCCGTGATTATAGATGGATTTTCGAACAGTGATTACGGCTTTTGGGAGGTTTCTGTGGAATTCTGTATGTTGAGATAATTCAATACCTTAACGGCGTCCAGCCAACTAATCCCCAGTATAACTTCGCGACCCGAGACTCAGACAAAGACCTCGGGTAGAGAAGCCATTGGTGGCTCCCCTTTAACCGGGAAAAGCACGCCCGCAACTCCAACGCTCGCTCGGATAAGACCGATGCCGTTCGGAATTCTCGAGAGCGAAAAGTCTACCGCCTCAGAACGAAGCTCGCCGCTCGCGCGGCGAACCCAGCTAGCCCACGCTGATTTTGCATCTTCAGCTGCGGGACTAGCGGGATTGCCATCCTTGCTTTGGCGAGACGAGATGCCACGGAATGCTTCGCCTGTGAGTCCTCCAGCTTATTTCGTTAGGAGTTCTGAACGAGAGTCTGCAATATCGCATTACTGAGTCGGGTGAATTTAGGTTATCGGCGGGACTACGGCGAGAGTTAGGCTTGCAACGGGTCGGCGAGGTATCGAAAGAAAACGGGCGATCAGCGCACTTTTGGATGTGGTCGAAGCGCAGCAGTCGCAACCAAGGGCCAATGAGTTGCTTTGCAGAATCAGAGTTTCCTGAGACTAGCGTCCTCTGACGGCGCCTGGGTTGAGTGGGAAAAATCCTTGGCTTCAGCCGGCCTTGCGCTTACTCTCAGCATCTTCGGCGGGAAGATTATCTTCGTCCCAGTCAAACGACAGTGCCCGCGCGGTGGTTTCGATGGGCTCGAGTTCTGGAATGTCGTCGGCCACTGATGCGCCGAGTTCGGCAAACTTGCGCGCCGAAACCAATACGCGACTCTCGAGCGAACCTACAGCCTTGTTATAAGACTCGACGGCGCGGTCGAGTCCGGTACCGACCGAGGTGATGTGTTCCGCGAGAAGGCGCAAGCGGTCATGCAACTCTTTGCCTAGCGCGCTGATCTGCTGCGCGTTGCGCGCCAGTTTTTCCTGATTCCATCCGTAGGCCACGGCCTTAAGCAAAGCGATCAGGGTCGTCGGCGACGCGGGAATCACGCGCTGCAGCACCCCCTGCTCGATCAATCCGGGATCTTGTTCCAGCGCGGCACTGAAAAATGTTTCGCCGGGAAGAAACATCACAACAAACTCCGGCGTGGCCTCGAATTGTTCCCAGTAGTTCTTGCCACTGAGAGTCTTCATGTGATCGCGGACCTGGCGCGCATGATTCGCAAGACACGCACGCCGCGCATCTTCGTCAGTGGTTTCGAATGCGTCAAGGAAAGCCTGCAGCGGCGTCTTGGCATCCACGACAACGTGTTTGCCTCCGGGCAACTTCACCACCAGATCAGGACGCAGTCGACCGCTCTCGGTAGTAACGGACTGCTGCTCAGTAAAGTCGCAGTACGGAAGCATGCCCGCGATTTCCACCACCCGCCGTAACTGGATCTCTCCCCACCGTCCACGCACATTGGGAGTGCGCAGAGCCCGCACAAGATTGCCGGTCTCCGATTGCAATTCTTTTTGTGTTGTAATCAGGGACTGCACTTGAGCGCGCAACTCGCCGTAGGCGTCGCCGCGCGCCACTTCCATCTGCTGAATCTGTGCATCCACTTTATTCAGCGAATCGCGTACCGGCGAAACCATGTCGGCAACAGCTTTCTGCCGCGCATCGAGATCACCCCGAGCCTGGCTTTGGAAGCGCTTTAGCGTCTCTTCCGCAATCACCAGGAACGACGAGTTGTTGCTCTTCAAGGCGTCCGCCGCCATGGCCTTGAAGGCGTTACGCAATTCTTCGCTGGCACGCGTGACTAGCTCGATCTTTTCGTTGCTGGACTTTCGTTCAGCCTCTAAGGCGGATTCCGCTCTGGCCTTACCCGCAACCAAGTCGGTGTGAGCCTGCTGAAGCCGCGCCAGATAAACCTTCCCTGTCCCTAATTCCTCTTCCATCAAGGACAAACGTGCGTGCAGCGCGGCGCTTCGTGAACGCAGCGCCAGCCAAGCAATCAAGCCGCCAAACAACAGGCCAATGACCCCAGTGATGCCAGGTTCCATAGCGTAGGTAACTTCTCGGAGTGATTTTCAGGTTCTAGCGTAGCACCAGCGGCAATTTTCAGCCTGGGTCCGCATTCTTCCCCGGATCGAATTGATTAAGACAAGCGATGCTAAGACCCCTTAGAGCCGGTAGAAGGTTCGTCACCACGTCGGCGCTCGCGTTTGTACTGGTGGTAATGAGCGCCGCATCAATTCAGCCATCGGCCGGATTGATGGCTGCTGCCGATGCCGATGCTGCTGCCTATGAAAGTGCGGAGGCGCCCGGCGAACCCGCGCAACGTGCGAGTCTGAAAGCGGCCGCGGCAACCTCCCCCAATATTCCCCTCAACTACTTCGAT
>DATNKA010001014.1:0-3565 GCA_035603655.1 Candidatus Acidiferrales bacterium
TGTTGCGCCCGCCGGTAGAAGCATCCCTGGCAAGTCCAGTGGTCACGCCGCCAGACCGCCTCTCGATATCTGCCGAAATGTTCTTGGTTGTGGCGCTGGCGCGCGAGACACGGGTTAAGCCCGATGTTGTCTACCCAGACCGCGAGTGCAATCTCATGAGCGGGCTGCTGATCCTCGCGCTGAGGTGCTCAGAACGCGGTCAACTGTCGTGAAGCCGCGCTCATTGAGAGGTTTTGAGCGCAATCTATCGGGATGTTACGCCAAATGACTCGTCGCGGCATTGCTAACTTTTCCCCTTTTCCCGCTTTCATTGACTTGCCCCACTCACAATCCTAAGATTTCAGCACCATGATCGGACAGACCATTTCGCACTACCGCATCATTGAAAAGCTGGGCGGCGGCGGAATGGGTGTGGTCTACAAAGCGGAGGACACGGAGTTGGGACGCTTCGTGGCCTTGAAGTTTCTGCCTGACGATTTGGCGCAAGATCAACAGGCGCTCGAACGTTTTCGCCGCGAAGCGCGGTCGGCTTCAGCCCTGAACCACCCCAACATTTGCACGATTTACGAGATTGGCAAACACGCCGGGCAGTCGTTTATCGCGATGGAATTCCTCGATGGCATGACCTTGAGGCACGCGATCGGAGGACGTCCGGTGGAAGTGGGGAAGATTCTCAATCTAGGAATTGAAATCTCAGATGCACTCGATGCCGCGCATGGCAAGGGGATCATCCACCGTGACATCAAACCGGCGAACATTTTCGTGACGGAGCGCGGTCACGCCAAGATTCTCGACTTCGGGCTGGCCAAGGTCACACCCGCGGTGATCTCGTCGAGCCAGATCGCCTCGCTGAACACGCAGACGCAGTCCATCGTGGACGAGCATCTGACTTCTCCAGGCGCCATGGTCGGCACCGTGGCCTACATGTCGCCGGAGCAGGTGCGCGGCGGTGAACTCGACGGGCGCACCGATCTGTTCTCGTTCGGTGCGATGCTCTATGAGATGGCGACGGGCGTGTTGCCCTTCCGCGGTGAAACCTCAGCAATGATCTGCGAAGCCATCGTCAACCGCGCTCCGGTCGCTCCCGTACGCCTGAATCCGGACCTGCCAGCGGATTTGGAGCGGATCATTAACAAATGCCTGGAAAAGGATCGGAATCTACGCTATCACTCCGCAGCTGATCTGGAAACCGACCTCAAGCGCCTGAAGCGTGATACAGACTCGGGACGAAGCGCGGTGATCAGCGGCGCAGACTTTGCCTCAATTCCCGTATCGAAGCCTGCGGCATCGTGGTTGAAGTGGGCTGGGCTCGCCGCGATTCTCATCGTGCTGGCCGGACTCGCCCTGTGGCTACGGGCGCCATTACCGCCTCCACGAATCTTGGGAGCAAAGCAAATCACCAACGATGGGCTGCCCAAGTTCAACCTCATGACCGACGGCAATCGCCTCTATTTCATGGAGAATCCCCCTGCCCGCTACACCATCGCACAAGTATCCGTGAACGGAGGCGAAACCGCCCCGGTTGCCGCTCCATTTGAGAATCCGATTCTGCTGGATATTTCAGCGGACCAATCCGAAGTCCTGGTGATCCAACCAGCAATGACGAACGCGGGAAGCCCGCTGTGGTCGTTGCCGCTTCCAGCCGGCTCGCCGCGCCGCCTCGGCGAAATACTCGCGCGCGGCGGCGGTTGGGCGCCCGGTGGCAGGCTGTTTTTCAGCAAAGGAAATGACGCTTACCTCGCGGATCACGACGGCGCGAACCCGCGAAAGCTGTTCAGTGCTCCCGCCGCTCCCGCCGCCGCCAACTTTTCACCGGATGAAAGCAGGATCAGGTTCACCATTTCGAATCGAGCCAACAATACTTCGAGTATGTGGGAAGTCCGTTCCGACGGCAGCGGCATGCATCCGTTGCTCTCCGGCTGGAACAACCCTCCCTCGGAGTGTTGCGGCACGTGGACGCCCGACGGCAGGTATTACCTTTTTCAAAGCGCGCGCGACGGCGACGATAACATCTGGATCGTTCCCGACCACACCAATTGGTGGCGCAGAGTCTCCCCCGATCCTGTTCAACTTACGACTGGACCGTTACGGTATGGCGACCCCGTTCCCAGCAAAGATGGCAAGAAGCTGTTTGTGGTCGGAGTCCAACAGCGTGCCGAGTTGGTTCGCTATGACTCGAAATCCGGCGAGTTTATCCCTTACCTCGGAGGCATCTCCGCCGGCGACGTGGAATTCTCCCGCGACGGACAGTGGGTCAGCTACATCAACTACCCCGACAATACCTTGTGGCGCAGCAAACCCGACGGCAGTTCCCGCTTCCAGCTTACTTATCCGCCCATGCGTGCCGCCTTATCCCATTGGTCTCCCGACGGGAATCAGATCGCCTTCTCCGGAAGCGTTCCCGGCAAGGCGTGGCAGGCATTCCTGATCTCAAAAGACGGGGGCAGCCCGCAGGTTCTGACCTCGGCCGACGTACAGGAGACTGATCCCACCTGGTCGCAGGATGGCAATACACTCGCGGTTGGCCGTCACGACCTGATACATTCCGATCAGACGTACATCGAGTTGTACGACCTCAAAACCCACCAGTCTTCCATGCTGCCCGATTCCAAGGGAATCTTTGGTCCCCGCTGGTCGCCTGATGGACGATACATCATTGCCATCACCGCCGCGGGCAACGCCAAACTGATGCTCTACGACACCAAGACCCAAAAGTGGCGGCAGGTTGACACGCAGCAGAGTTCCTTCGGCTATCTCACTTGGTCGCTCGACAGCAACTACGTCTACTTCGACACGATCCTGCAACACGACGCCGGATTCTTCCGCATGCGCATCAGTGACGGGAAGATCGAAAAACTTGCCGACCTGACCAAGATTCGCAGCTACCGTGATCAGTTCGGTCCTGGCTCGTGGACAGGCCTCGCGCCGGGTGAAATTCCTATCCTCCCCCGCGACATCAGTACCCAGGAGATTTACGCGTTCGACCTGCAGTTCCCCTAGCGTCGGCGTGCAGGCTCGGACTTGGAGCACCTCACTCCCATCAACATACGAATCGCCGGAGAATAGAAGCGATACTTTGCGACCACAGCGAACGTTCGCAGGCTCAAGTGGCAAGAGCCCATACGAAGCGTTCGTGTAACCGCGTTTGCTCTCTCCTCAAGCCTGCCTGCCACGGGCAGGCTTTTATTTGCCGCATCCCACTGAAAACATGCCACACTGGTCGTCGCATTGAGAGGAACCGAACCTTGCTTTCTCGACTCGGAAAAACATTGCTCACAAGCACCCTGGCGTTCTACTTCCTGCTGGTGGCTTTCAACAACACGATCGACTATGGGACCAATTTCAAATTTGTCGAACATGTCCTGAGCATGGACTCGATCCCCGCCGATGCGCAGGTGCAGTGGCGGGCCATACGCACCCCTCAACTGCACCACGTCGCATATTGGACGATCATCCTATGGGAACTCATGACCGGCTGCATTTGTGGGCTCGGCGCGAAACGCCTGTTTTCCGCGCTTCGCTCCAAACAGGAATTTGACGCTGCGAAAACACTGCCCATAGCCGG
>DATNKA010001015.1:0-3720 GCA_035603655.1 Candidatus Acidiferrales bacterium
CGCGGCCCTGCTGGTTAATTATCTGCTGGGCGTTTTAGTGGGACTCGGCCACATCTTCACTCCCGTCGCCGGTGCCATCGTGATGACCATGCTTCTAGCCTGGAAAACGGAGCTGAGCCGTTTTGCTGGCGGTCTGCTTCCCTCCGAAATCAGAAGCGCCGTGCTCCTCGGCCTGATCGGATTCGTGATTTACCCGGTATTACCGAAGCGTTACGTCGATCCCTGGCAGTTGTTCAATCCCAGCGATGCATGGATCAGCGTTATCGCAATCGCCGGGATTGGATTCGTGAATTATGTGTTCCTGAGGATCTACAGCACCCGCGGTCTCTACCTGAGTGCGATCTTTGGTGGACTGGTCAATAGCAGCGCTACGGTCGCCGAGTTAGCCGGTCGCGCGGTCGAAACCGGCATGATCGCGCGGACAACGACCCTTTGTCTACTGACAACCATCGCCATGTTCGCACGGAACCTTATTCTTGCCACTCTCTTTGCGCCCAAGTCGCTCAGTGCGACACTGGTGCCGCTCTTGGCGATGACTCTGGTTGCGGGATTGTGGATGTGGCGTGATCGCGTAATCGAACAGACCGTCCCAGGAACTTTGAAGCTTGCATCTCCCATCTCGCTTACAAAAGTGTTGTGGTTCGGGACGCTGTTTATTGCAATTCAAATTGCCGGGACTCTCCTGACCCGACGCTTTGGCAGTTACGGTATGCTTGCGACTGGAGTATTCGGAGGCCTCGTCAGCAGTGCTAGCACAACGGCCGCGGCTGCCACGCTGGCAATGCACGGAAATATCAGTCCGGCTTTGGCGGGCAGCACCACGGTTCTTGCTTCTTTGTCGAGTGCCGCGGTAAATCTGCCGATTGTGTGGCGTGCCGCCAAAAACAAGGCGGTAGTGCGGAGACTAAGCGTGGAAGTGTTCACAGTAGTGGGGATGGGGCTAGCTGCAGTAGTGGTTGATCGTATTTTCCAGTTCTCGGAGCTATTGCTGAGAAAATGACGGATTAACTGGAAGGCGCGAGGTGGCTATTGCCGATTCTTAATCGGCTTGCATCAAGCCCAAAGGATTCTGGAAAGGACCCTTCTTATGAAGACTCTTGCGGCTGTCCTCATGATTTCGCTTTGTTCCACGGTTGCGGCTCAGCAGTTTTCCTCCGTCCCGGGCCAAGGAAGATCGATGGTTGTGACGAAGCTGGGAATTGTGGCCGCGCCGCAATTTCTGGCCTCCCAGGCCGGTGCGCACATTCTGGAACAGGGCGGCAATGCCGTCGACGCGGCAATTGCCGCAAACGCCGTTATGGGTGTAGTGCAGCCGTATGTGAACGGCATGGGCGGAGACCTGTTCGCAATTTACTATGACGCGAAGACGGGGAAGCTCTATGGATTGAACTCCAGCGGTTGGACGCCGAAAGGACTCACCATCGACTACTTGAAATCGCACGGCGTCGATCACATCAATCCCATCGGCGTGGAAACCATCGACATCCCCGGTACCGTCGCGGGATGGGATGCATTGCGCGCCCGGTTCGGCACGCTGCCTTTCTCCGAAATCCTCGCGCCTGCGATCTACTACGCCCAGAACGGATTTCCGCTGGCTGAGAGGAACGCGCGCTATTGGGTCGCAAAGAGTTTGATGCAGCAGCCGGGCTACAAAGAGACGTATATGCCCAACGGCGTCGCTCCGAAGGTGGGCGACGAATTCAAGAATCCGGGCCTTGCCAATTCGCTTGGGCAGGTGGCCGAGCATGGCCGGGATGCGTTCTACAACGGCCCGATGACGGAGACGATGGTGAAATTCCTCCAGGCACAGGGCGGTACGCACACGCTCGAAGATTTTCGCGATTTTCAACCAGAGTGGGTCGAGCCCATCTCGACGACATATCGCGGGTGGACCGTCTACGAACTTCCACCAAATGGGCAAGGAATTGCCGCATTAACGATGTTGAACATCATGGAGCAGTTTCCGCTCGGACAGTATGCGCACAACTCCGCTGATGCTCTGCAAGTCATGATCGAGGCGAAAAAGCTGGCTTACGCGGATATGTATAAATATGTCGGCGATCCGCGATTCACGCCGGTTCCGGTGAAGGAGATGCTCTCGAGGGACCTGGCGAAGAAGCGTGCGGCGCTCATTAAGATGGATAAGGCGGCGTGCGAAGTTGTTCCTTCCGACATCGAGAAGATGCTCGACGCGCACGGCAATTCGACAATCTACCTTTCGGCGATCGATAAAGATGGAAATATCGTTTCGCTGATCCAAAGTAACTATGGGGGGTATGGCACGGGAATGGTCGCTCCCGGCCTCGGCTTTTCCTTCCACAATCGCGGCGCGGGATTTCAGTTGACGCCTGGGCTGCCGAATTCGCTGGCCGGGCACAGGCGGCCTCTGCATACGATCATTCCGGCCTTCATAGAAAAGGACGACATTCACATCGGGTTCGGCATCATGGGAGGCTGGAACCAGGCTCAGGCGCACGCGCAGTTTGTCTCAAACGTGGTGGACTATGGGATGAACGTACAGGCAGCGCTCGAGCAACCAAGGTTTACGAAAGGAACTTTTGAAGGCTGCGACGTGCAGATGGAAGAGACGATTCCCGTATCCGTAAGAGATGAATTAACCAAGCGCGGACACCAGATTGAACTGCTTGAGCCATTTTCTTTCACGGTGGGGCAAGGGGAAGCGGTGGTGAGGGACACAAAGCGAAATGTGAATTTTGCCGGCGCGGATCCGCGTTCCGATGGCGAAGCGATTCCACAAGAGCCGACTACCAAGTGAACTACGGGATGTAATAAAACGGATTCGGCAGCTTAGGGAGGGCTCCGCCTGTGGGTTTCCATTCAGATCGCTCAGGTGGTCACCCACATTGAGGATGATGTGATATCCCGCGTCGATAATCTTCTCCCGCTCGCCCGATTTATATTCGGTAGTCGATTGTCGTTAGGGCTGCGCAGCCTTGGATCGCTTTTCACGATCAATCGACATTCAGCCTCTGATACTCCTGCATTCATCTTGCAACGGGAACAGCTTCCGGGTCTAATCCAGAATGCCCGATTCGACCATCAATCCCTCATCCATTTCAGCCAAGGTTTAAGATAGCGGCGTGAAAGAAACCTGGCGGTGGTTTGGCCCGCAAGACCCAGTTCCGCTCGACCATGTCCGGCAGGCGGGAGCAACCGGAGTTGTTTCGGCATTGCATCATCTCTACCGCGGGGAAGCCTGGCCACTCGACGAAGTGCTCAAGCGCAAGGCCGAGATCGAGGCGGCGGGACTGACTTGGTCGGTGGTCGAAAGTATTCCCATTCACAATTCCATTAAGCTGCAGAGCGGTCCGTTTCGGCAGTTCACGGACGCCTGGAAAGACTCTCTGTCGGCCATCGTACAGGCTGGCGTAAAGATCGTTTGCTACAACTTCATGCCGGTCGTCGACTGGACCCGCACCGACTTGCGCTGGCAATTGCCCAGCACCGGATATGCCCTCCGCTTCGACGTGAGCGATTTCACCGCGTACGACGTATTCATTCTGCAACGTGTGGGCGCCGAAGGAGATTACCCGGAAGAGCGGGTTGTGGCAGCGCGCGCACGATTCGAGGCGATGTCGGAGGGCCGCCGCAATGAACTGGAGCAGACCATCATTGCCGGATTGCCCGGCGCCGAAGGATCATACGACCGGGAGACATTGCGGGCGTCGATAGATCAGTACAAAAATGTGACCACATCCG
>DATNKA010001016.1:0-6755 GCA_035603655.1 Candidatus Acidiferrales bacterium
TCCAGACTGATCGCCCGTCGGTGCGCTTTTTCCGACTCAGCCCAACGCCATTGAAACATTCGCAGCATTCCCAGTGTACTGTGGAGAACTGCTGCATTCTCGTCGAGTGCCAGTCCCTTCGAAACCAGGTTTTCCGCCTCGGGTAAGGAATTACCGGGAGGCATCTCTCCGTAAATTGTCCTCACGATGTAAGACATGGCCGCGTTGTAATAGGGTTCGGCCCAATCGGGCTCCAGCCGGATCGCCTCCTGCTGGTACTCGAAAGCCCGCTGGATGCTATCGGGTCGCCGCCTCTTAAGAAGGTAGGCTCCCTTCAAGTACAGCATGTATGCTGTTGCATCGCTTGGGTGCGCTTTCGGGGGTTGGGACCCCGAACGAATGTGCATTGCTTCAGCTACTGCCGAGCAAACTTCATCTTGGATCGTGAACACGTCTCCTAAATTGCTGTCGAAGCGCTGTGCCCAGAGGTTGAAGCCATCTTTCACGCCGACGAGATTCACGCTGATACGGATGCGATCTCCTGTCCTCCATACCGACCCCTCCAGCACAGCTTCAACTGCTAGTTCGTTGCCGATTTGCCTTGCATCGCAACGCTGCCCCTTAAAGCGAAATACGACGCTGCCCGCCGCGACCCGCAAGCCTTGGACGCGAGAGAGCGCACGAATCAATTCGTCCGTCAATCCATCGCTGAAATATTCATCCTTGACGTTTCCGGTTTGGTTCACGAAGGGCATTACAGCCACGGCAGGGCGCTTGGGAATCGGAACGACAAATCGATAGCCGCGTTTGGGGATGGTTTCGATGAAGCTGGGGGAATTGGCCGAGTCGCCCAGAGCGTCGCGCAATCGGCTGACCGCAGAATTCAGCGCAACCTCGAAATCGACGAATGTGTCCGACGCCCAGAGCCTTCGACGCAACTCTTCGCGAGTAACAATCTCGCCGGGGCGCTCCATGAGAGCCGCGAGCACTTGAAACGACTGCTCGCGGAGGGTGACGGGCATCCCCCGCTTCAATAGCCGCCGACCTTCCAGATCGACCTCGAATGCCCCGAAGCGGACGCTCATAACATGGCCGTCCGAACATTCTTGCTTTCAGCGACTTGGCTGTCAAGGTTTTGGTCAGGCGGAAACCATTGTCATGGTTTCCGTTGCAGTTAAGATGCATGACAGACTTTTGGAAGGATACTGTGGGAGGGCAAGTGGCGAACGGCGGCGATATGGTCGCAAACTCGATGGAGGCAGCGCTGGTCAGGAAACTCAAGGTCAGGCTGCTGCCATTCTTGTTTGTACTTTTTGTCCTTGCCTTCATCGACAGAATCAACCTGGGCTTTGCTGCGCTGACAATGAATCAGGAGCTAGCGATCACTACCCAGCAGTTCGGATTCGCAGCAGGAATTTTCTTCTGGGGCTACTTCCTGTTCGAAATCCCCAGCAACCTCATCCTTCACAAGATCGGCGCGCGTGTCTGGATCGCCCGCATTCTGATCACGTGGGGCGCGATTGCCACGCTCACCGGGTTTGTCCACTCCGTCCATGAGCTCTATGTCGCCCGTTTTGCACTCGGTATCGCGGAGTCAGGATACTTTCCCGGCATCGTTCTGTACTTGGGCTATTGGTTCCGGCAAAGAGAAAAGGCGCAGGCGATTGCGTTGATCTTGATCGGCATACCCGTGGCGAGCATATTGGGTGGCCCGATTTCAGGTTTCATCCTGGATCACGCCCGCTGGCTCGGCCTCAGCAGTTGGAGATGGCTGCTCATTCTCGAAGGTGTGCCAGCCGCAACACTCGCATTTCTCGTCCCTTTCCTATTGCCGAGCAAACCGGGAGAGGCGAAGTTTCTGACCGCAAATGAAAAGGCATGGATAGCCGAGAAATTGGAGCGAGAAGGCCGGCTAAAGCTCGCTGCAAAAAAGCAATCGATTTCCGTGGCACGGACTCTGCTGAACCCCAGAGTCTGGCACGTGGCCTGTATCGGTTTTTGTCACGGCTTTGCCAGCTACACCTTTAGTTTCTGGCTGCCTCAGGTGATGAAGTCACTGTTTGGCGGGCAGTCCAACACACTAGTTGGCATCGCGGTTATGATCCCCAGTCTCCTGGCGCTGTTCGCCATGGTCGTCGCGTCCCGACACTCCGACCGCACGCTGGAACGCCGATATCATCTAGCAACCTTGAGCGTTTTGGCTGGAATTGCCTTCCTCCTGCTCGGAGTGCCTCGCTCGCCGTTGTTCTCTGTTGTTCTTTTTTCGGCTGTTGCTGTCGGAAACTACAGCTTCTTGCCCATCTTTTTCTCGTTGCCCGGCGAATTCCTCACCGGCTCCTCGGCTGCTGCGGGCATTGCGTTGGTGACTTCGGTGACCAACCTCGGCGGTTTTGCTGGACCTTTTACTGTGGGACTCATTCGCCAAAGGACGGGCAGCTTTTACCCTGGCCTGATCTGCGCCGGAATTTTTTTCCTTGTCTCTGCGAGCTTGGCCTTTGTTCTACCCAAGCGACTCTCGCCAGCTGGCGAACGAGGAGCAGGGACTGACGTAGATCTGGAAACAAATCCTAATGTGCTATTGGAGAAAGCATGAATCTCAATCCTAAGCCTATTCGAATCGAGTCCGCATTTGCGGACCGCGAACAAGTCCGTGCCATGTTTATGCGGAATGCTCCATATCGGGCGCTCGCCGCTTATGCTCCTGAAGGGATCAAAGACGAAACACGCGAAGAAGACAAGAAGCCGCTTCTTCCTTGGTTCCGAGGAGACTGGGCTCTGGATGGAAAACCCCTCGTCGAGGGAGCCGAACTAATCCTGCACAACAGGAAGTTTGTCGAGGCTGCGAAGGCCGCCTTCGGCACATCGTTCGTGAATCCTGAATTCGTAGCCGTCAATATTAATGGCCCCTCGCCCGCTGGCAGAATTCACATCGACACCCCATCCTTCTACGGTGCGACGCGCGTTGATTATCCATTGCCATTTCTGAGAGTGATGGGCTTTTCTGGGCTGTTCAACGCTTGGCGCGTCGTTCGCGCCAGCACACTCTGCTGGTTTTATGAAGGTCCGGGCGGTAGCTTCGATTACTGGCCAGAAGGGCTCGATGGTCCAATGCGGACTGAGCAGCCGCCCTTTGGAAATGTCGCTCTGTGTGCAGATACTGATCGTGTGCACCACCGTATCGGTGCCATCGGCGATCCAGATGCGGCGCCACCCCACATATCGGCCGCAGCGCAGATTCATTCGAACGGCGATGGCAACTGGTTAATTCTCGAAAATGGTGAAATCCGCGCCACGTACCCATCCCACGCGATTCGCTTTTCCATTCTCTGGAAAGCCGCGATTGGGGACAGGCGACCGAACACCGGCAATCTGACTCTGGATCACATCATGGCGATTTTCACGGCTGACCTCCGGCACCGGAGGGTGGATTTCCAGGTGCCCTTCGATCCATTGGTCGACACCGCGTGGATTCTTCTGTTGCAACGGATCTATGCCGACTCGGTCGGTTTCTGTGGGAAACAATAAAGACCCGCCGATGGCTGAACATCCCAGCACAGCGGAGTCGGTTACTAGGCCGGCAGCGCCTCGATGATGTTCAAACCTGACATAGTTGAGATCACCTGATTGAGACTGAACCCAGCTTGACCCAAGAGGTGGCGATATTCCTGCACTGTGCGTTCCTTCCCTCCGGTCATGAGCATCATGACTACATCGGCGAACTTTCCGGCAGAAGGAGCATTTCCTTCGGCTAGAGCAAACTCGACAAGCAACACGGCGCCGTCTTTGGGAACCGCACGTCGGCAATTGGCTAGGATGTTATGGGCGCGCTCATCGTTCCAGTCGTGGATCACGTGTTTCATAAGGTAGGCGCGGCAGCCGGGCGGCACTTCGTCGAAGAAATCACAGGCCTGCATGGCGCTGCGCGAGGCGAGTTCACCGCCGAGGAAGCCACGATCCCTGGCTAGCACAATCGTGTGAGGCAAGTCGGCGAGAACGCCGCGCAGTCCTGGATGCGCCGTCAGAATTGCCGCCAGCAAAATGCCGTTTCCGCCTCCCACGTCCATGAGGCTTTCCCATTTGCCGAAATCGTACGCCCCAGCGACGACCGGGCCAACCAGTGCAGACATACCTGTCATAGCGTCGTCGAAGAGTCGAGCGGTTTCTGGATCTGTCTTTAAGTATTCGAAGGTTTCCATCCCAAACAGTTTGGCTCTCGCCGGGAGTCCAGTCTCGATGCTGTACAGAATTTCGGCAAACGGTCCGAAAAGAAACTCGCTCCCCCTGAAAATAAGAATGGAGCGAACCGAACCTGGCACACCCGTGCAGAGAAAGTGAGAAAGTCCAGTGTTTGCGAATGTACGGGGGGACGTTTCCTCGAATACAGTTTGGCTGGCCAGAAGGCGGAGAATGCGGTAGAGAGCCGATTCGTTCACGTTCAGTTTACGGGCCAAATCCGAGGAGGCCTGCGCGCCATCTTTCAGCAGATCGGCGACTCCCAGCTTTGCTGCGGCGTATAGAGCCTGATGGATGACGAGACCGTTCGTCATGCCCAAGAGCTGCAGGGGTATCTCGGTCGGTGTTGCGGACGGCGCTGCGGACGACGAGGTTTGCGGCAACATAATTTCCCTCCCTGAGTGGAGCACAGATTGTGATCGAGACAGATTGTGCTCGAGACAGGTGCTCGAGATGGCGCGATTCTTTGCTCTCGTACTTTGCTCCCGCTCAGGTGCGGGCCGCGCGATACCGATACGGTCCCAGACTCGCGATCAGCAATGTTGCCAGGACCGACGCGCAGAAGAATCCGATGAGCGGCGCGACGTAGGACCCTGTCTTATCGAAGCCGAAGCCCATGAGATAAGCTCCCAATCCGCCAGACACGCCAAACACGGCCCATATCCATCCAAAAATCGCACCATACGAGCGCAGGCCAAAGTAACGGCTCGTCAAATACGCAATAATGTCGACCTCCGCTCCTATACCGAGACCGACCAGCACAGCGGCAATGCACGCAGACCAGATTGCGTGGCCCAACCCGAGGAATGCAATCCCGATCGCGACCGCGGAGAAAAGCAACGCTGCGACACGAGGTGCGAAAAACTGATCCAGCAGGTAGCCACAACCTACCCGCCCCAGGAACAGCCCTACGCCGAAGAGCGAGCTGGCGAAGGCCGCGAGCTGAGACGAGCTGCCCCGGTCCGTCAGGATCGCAGGTAAGTGAATGAAACACGCGTGCACGCTCGCCGTCAGTAGAAAAAGGCTGCACACCATGGTCCGGAATTCTCGCGTGCGAACGGCCTCGCGCAGAGCCAGCCCGGCATCGTTCGCGACGATTGCCACGGAGAACGGGGCCTCGCCAACCCCATCCGGCAGGAAGCCCATATTTTCGGGTCGTTCCTTCAAAAATGCCGCAACCACCGGCAGAGGGATAAGCAGAATCGAGCAACCGAAGACAGTGTATGCGAGGCGCCAGCCGAGGGTCGCAACCAACCGCTGCGCCACCGCAGGAATGACAATAGCTCCTAACCCCATCCCAAGCATCATGACACTGATGGCCAGTCCTCGGTGCCGGTCAAACCAGTGCGAGACTACATCCGTGTACGACATTGCGCCAGCGCCACCAGATACCACGCCCAAGGCAAAGTAGAACAGGTACAGCTGCCATATCGCCTCCGACAAGAAGCAGCTGGAAATCAGAATCAAACCGAACACGGCCGTGAATGGAAGCAGCACCTTTCGCGGGCCGTAACGGTCGACCAATCGCCCGGCAAGCGGGATAAACAACGCCGACGTCAGGTTGTGAATTGTGAATGCGAGAGAAATCTTGGCACGTCCGCCATGAAATTCCTGCCCGATCACTTTTGCAAAAAATCCGAAGGAAAAGACGACGATTGTGCCGGTATTAAGGAAGAGTCCGAGGGCTGCCGTCAAGGCAACCCACCAGCCGTAAAACACTTTGGGTCGTGCGTTTCTCATTTCAGATACCAACAAAAGAAGTGGTGGGTGTGTGGCCGAAGTTGCATTGCGTACCGGGACACCGTCCGGCACTACCGATCCGCAACCTGGATGTTCAACGCAATGCGGTCTTCGGTTCCAAGGGTGCGTGAGATATGACCCTTCCCGGTCGAATCTTCGGCGAGGATGACGCTTCCTGGTTCCAACGGGATCTTGCGGCCTCCTGCCAGCTCGATTTCTCCTCTGCCGCTTAGAGTGACGATGTACTGATGCCGCTCCGCTACGTGCCAATCCCTAACCCAACCAGGCGCCGTGCGCGCGAACTGCAAGCCACTCACCTTGATGACATCTGAAACTTCAAGACCGTTTCGCGCAGCGTCAGGTGTCAGTCTGGTGTCCGCAATCTCTTCAGCATGCGTCTCCCCGTCCGAACCGGTGTAGAGGCGGGTTACGGAAACGGGTGTGCGCCGCTGAGCCGTCACGGCATGCGCGCCCCAACCTAGAGCGAAGCAGCCTGCCAGCGCTGACGGAAGTAGCCATCTTGATCGCATGATGTCCTCCTGAGACTACGAGTCGAGCTCACTAGGTTTGAATGAAGTGGTCTGATCATATTCCCGAAGTCAACCCCAACCTTACTTCGGATTACTTCACGTTTTCCCGTCATCCTTTTAGAAACGAAACGCCCGTCGGAACCTCCGCGGGTGTTCAACTTCGTTGCATACTATCAACTAGGGCAAGGATAGGGGTGCCCAAGCTGGGGTTCCATCTTCCCATTGGTTATCTGTCAACGGCCGTTGACCTGAGCCATCCGCGTTCATCACGAA
>DATNKA010001017.1:0-3678 GCA_035603655.1 Candidatus Acidiferrales bacterium
GTTTCCGGGCGGCCAGAATTGCAGCCATGATTCCGAGAACTCGTTTGTGGCCTTCGTCCACGGCAACATCCTAACATCTTTCGCCATTTGTTCGCTACGGAGTTAAGGTCGCGTCGAAAGCCGCCGGTTTGCGGAGCCAGAGTGAGTCAATTGATCGGTTGGGGCGACCCGAACCTAAGTGGAAATGGAACCCTCGCTCACCTGCCTTGCATTAATCGACCAACTGATCGCAAAACTCACAGACTGGCGTGGCAAAACGTTCGCCAGCATCCGCAACAGCATCCTTGAGGCCGACCGGCAGATAATCGAGCAATCGAAGTGACGGGAGGTCCGCTGTGGCCTCACGACGGAATGATCGCGGTCGGCAACGCCCACAAAGACAAAGACAAGGTGAAGCTTACCTTTTCCCACGGGGCGAGCCTCCCAGATCCTGACAAGCTCTTCAACGCGGGTCTTAAAGGCAACGCGGGGCGAGCTCTCGTCGCGGAACATGCCCGATTCGCTCCCATGGCATCAGATTTTTGAATCGAGCGACTCTCTAAGCAGCTTTCTCCACAGGGAGCCCCGCTTGGATCCATCCCTGCTTTCCATCGGGATAGTGTGCGACATTCGTGTAGCCCATGGCCGCCAATTCACGGGCGGCGTATTCGCTGGCGTGTCAATGACTGTTTGAGCAGTAGGTGACGATCTCAACGTCCTTGTTGGGCAACAGCTGCGGCGCGAGTTCCTTAATTCTTTCTGGGGGAATATTCAACGCTCCGGGTAGGTGCGCTTCCCGGTAACGCTCAGGTGCGAGGGTCTCAACTACCCTTATGCCCTGGTTGCGATCCAGCTTCGCTTTCAGGTCTTTCGTAGAAATAGTGTGTTCCATCTGAACTCACTCCTTGAGAATCGAACTATGAGAATCGAACTATGCCGAGAGCGGTTCCACAGAAACGTGCTTTGCAGTCTCAGGCACGAATACTTCGAGCAACCACTTGAACTCAGGACTCAACCGCAGCGGTTCGCTTTCCCCCTCAAATTGCTTCCGAGGTTCGCTGGCCGTCTTCAGCGCGCAGCGGAGATATGACAGCCGCATGAGCCACCGAGCATGTCTCAGGGCTTCTTCACTTTCGCTGCGCATCTGAAAGGTGATCCAACCTGAGTTCTTCTTCCAGCTTTTTTAAGTGATTTTGCATGGCAGAGATCCCCAGTCTCTATTTTCGATGACCGGACGCCAATCCGCGATTCATGCTCCCTTTTTTTGCTGGGCGTCTAAAGGGGGCCGACGAATAGGGTGTCTCGTTAGTTCGGAAGCAGCCCGTACACACAGATCCCAGTTCGCGTGGCGACGTAGACTTTGCCGTTGGCGACCGTTGGGGGCACGAATTTCACGGCATTGCCCGCGCGGTCCCGATTGTTCACCGCCATCGAGCTATTCCAGTATTCCACGGTGAGATTGGTCGCATCGTAGGCATGCAAAACCGCAGGCCCCGTACAGGCAGCGGGCACGGGCACAATAGCGCAGTTGATTCCGACGTTCGGGTCGGCGTAACCGTACAGGCTGGCGTCAATGGTCCACACAATGCCATGCGACGATCCCTGCGAAGAGACAGATGGAGTGGTGCCGGGAAAGTTGAAGGCCTGCGCGGAGCGCGAGGCGACTGTAGGGTTGAACAATTCCGTGGTCGGATTGAAGGTGAACTGTTTCAGAGAATCGTTATTTCCGCCGACATACAGATTGTTCTGCCAGAGCGCAGGAGTGCCCCATAAGCCGTTCGAGGGTCCCAGGAAACTCTGCACGATCTGATCGTTGTTTGTGGGATTGAATTCGCCCATATTGTCGCGATCGATCAGATAAACAACTCCCTCTTTGCCGGTCTGTACCAGCAGATGCTTAGGGCCGGCACCCGAGGTTTGATCGGGCAGAAGGACCGCCGCGCCCGCACCCAGATCCCCATCCGTTTGCGCGAGCCTCGACTGGTCATCGGGGGTGAACCAGCCAGCTACGCTCAAATTTACGCCATTGGGCGTGCTCCCATTAATCGAGTGCAGCCTCAGGATGCTGTCTCCGTAGTCGTTATCCGGCGGCGGCGGAGCTTCATCAAAAACTCCGTTCCCGGTCGTAACGTACAAGTCTCCGCTGCTATCAGACGCAGGGGCGCCGCCTCCGGCCCAGATGCCGCCATCGGCTCCCTTCAATCCGTTTGGTGTGGTGTTGAAAACTGCGATTTGCTGCTGCACGTCCGACGCTTTGTAGCCGATGACCCAGCCGTGAAAAGGGGTTGCGTCCTCGTGTGCGGCAAAGACCACAAATATCTTTCCGCCGACTTCGGCCAAACCGGATCGCTGGTGGTGGAGTTGAGAGTCGAAGCTCACCATGCCGCCTGACGATCCGTCACCCGTTCCAGGCACAGAGGCGGCAATGGTGACAGGCGCATTGAACTTCTCGGTCCCCGTAGCCAGATCCAGGGCGTGCAGTCGGTGATAAAACTTTGCCAATGAGCCCGAACAGTTTGGCGGACCGGTTCGGTTCGCTTCGGAGGCGCTCACCATGTAGATCGTTTTCGTTATGGAATCGATCACCGGCGTGCCCGTCACCCCGACCTCGGGATAAACATCCCCAAAGCAGTTGCCCACATCATTCCAGGTAACCGGCTTCTCGTTTGCCGTGCCCCCGTGCAACGTGTCCAGCAAGTGGACATGCCAGTAGGTCACGCAGGGCTTGGCGTCGGCGTCGAAGGCGTAGGCGCTGTCGTGTTGCGTGGCCACAAAGATTACGTTGTGAATCCCGCCGCCGATGCTTATCCCGCGTATCCACAGCGGCTGCGCGTATACTGCGCCATCCACCCCGCAGGCAAACAGTCTGCCGAATGTCGCGGTGGTCACGGTTGTCGGCGTCAATGCATACTCATGGACATTGATTCCGTCGCGCGCCGCGTCGTTGTGGTGGGTAAGGACGGCCGCCAGGTCGGTAACGGCGATAGTGGCAGAGCCCGCGGAAGTGGCGCTGGTCGCGGTGACGGTATGAGTTCCTGGGGTGGCGGGCGGAGTATAAAAGCCACTGGTAGTGATCGTTCCCACGGTTGCATTCCCGCCCACCACGCCGTCCACGCTCCAAGTGACAGCTCCGTTCGAGGCAGTGAACTGCTGCGGTTGGGTAGTCACCGTGACCGCGGCACGCTTCGGAGACACGGTGATTGTAGAGCTACCAGGTGTGGTTAACTCTGAAGCGGTGACAGGATCGACTCCTGCCGCGTTGGAAGTAATATTCGTTTGCGTGTGATGCTGCGCAAAGCACGCCGCGCCCAAAAGCATATGCAATGCCATGCTTAGCGTGAAGTGACGTGCCGACCTCATCCGAGAATCTCCGTTTATCCGTGATTTCTTGGCACCATGATATTGGGCACTATTGGTCTTATTTGCTGTTCGATATTGGGCACTATTGGTCTTAAATTGGCCGTTCGTTTTGCGAAGGAGTTCGGCAGAGAAGCCGCAGCGCGAGGAGGTAAAGAAGTGTCTTCTAGCGGTACGTCGGGCGCGAATCCATTTAGATCAATCTAGAATTCAATTAGCGATACTAACCGTCGGCTCAGAAATGGTTGTAAGGTTAATTGGGTTGTTGAAAACTGCTAGGGATGGATGGCTTACGGTCGTAAAATTGGATTGGTTCCGCGGTGGAGTGCGCTCCGGCAGACC
>DATNKA010001018.1:0-5946 GCA_035603655.1 Candidatus Acidiferrales bacterium
TTGCCGTGGATCCTGCTGATCCAGATAGCGTGATCGTGTCCGCAACTGACGGACCCGGCTCCGCCTATTCGCCGCGAGGGGCCGAGGCTTACGTGTATAGGAAGACTGGGGTTCAGAGATGGGAACAGTCAATGAGCGGCCTGCCCGCGGCGAAGGACACGACGGTGAGCCGTTTTGCCACTGATGCTGGCGAACCTGGCGTCATCTACGCCGCCAACAACCGCGGCCTCTTCAGATCAGGTGATGCAGGACGAAACTGGAAGGCCATGGACCTCCCTTGGCCAGGACCCGGGCTTGCAGATGGAGTGGAGGCGCTTGCCTGCCTTCCGGAGTGATATGGAAAAACGTTCTGCTGTCGTGTCGATGATAGTTGTGCTGCCGGTTCGGGTCGAGCGAATGAATCTCCGAATTGCCTCTGATGGCAGCGGAGTTCGAGCATGTCAATCGGGTTTTGTGAAACCGAATGAATAGGAAGAAACCGTGACAATGATGGAGAGGATCGAGAAAATGAGAGTGAGTGACGATGCGCTTGATCTGGTGTTTCGAAAAGCCCGTACCTACAACGCATGGCTTCCCAAGCCAGTGCCCGAGGAGTTGCTACGGCAGCTCTACGACACGCTGAAATGGGGGCCCACGAGCGCCAATAACAGTCCCGCGAGGTTCGTATTTATTCGTTCCACGGCTGCAAAGGAGCGTCTCCGTCCATCGCTCGCGCCTGGGAACGTACAGAAGACGATGGCCGCTCCGGTCACGGTCATCATCGCCTATGATCTGAAGTTCTACGACAAGTTGCCCAGGCTGTTTCCACACTACCCCGCCATGCGCAATATGTATGTGGACAACCCGCAGCTTATCCACGAAACTGCGCTGCGGAACTCTACCTTGCAGGGAGCCTACATGGTGCTTGCGGCGCGGGCTCTGGGACTGGACTGCGGGCCGATGTCAGGCTTTGATAACGCAAAACTCGATGAGGAGTTCTTTGCGGCGGGCAAATGTGAGTCTTGCGAGCAGGAGTTTTTCCCTGAAGGGCATGTGAAATCGAATTTTCTTTGCAACATCGGCTACGGCGACCCTGCGACGCTCATGCCGCGGGGCCCTCGGCTCGACTTTAGCGAGGCATGCACCCTGTTGTGATTGCCGTTTACTTGCGCTCGAACACGCAGCAGCATAGCAACCCTAGCACTGGTGGATGATCGCGCAAGAAAGCCCGTAGTGAGCCGCAGACCGTTGAGCCGCGTGCGACGGTGCGGACTTGGATTCGGCAATCGGCCAGACAGAATTCAGGCTTTTGCTGTCTAATCAGCCATGAGACAAAGGGCACTTCTCTATTTACCTACAAGTATTCGGCTTCTGTTTTTCATCCTCGTTCCGGGGTGCCTTGAGCGTAAGAGGTAAAAGCTAATGGAAAGCGCGAAGATCGCAAGCGCGATTCGCCAAAACATGAAAACCCCTACCTCGTCAGCATTCGCTTCGGATTAACATCCGACCCTGCCATCACTGAAGAGGAATCGTCTATAGCGTGTTGTCGGCGGTTGTTGACCGACGCCGGAGCGGCACAGTTAGCTCCTTTTTTTCATCAGGGTTCAGCGGCTCAATGTGAATCGGGTCAGAGACGCGATAGCCCTCGGCTCGAACGTGAACCGTAAAGCTGGCATGCGAAGGGACAAGAACCGGCTGGGGTTCCGGAAGATTAGATGTTCCCCCTTGGCGATCATTTTTCGAATTCTCGACGGTGATGGTGAGCCTCGATAATTGTTGTTGGGTGTCCGCGTCAATGGCAACTACGTCCAGCCAAGCACCTCTCGACCCCATGTTCAACGTGACATTCTTGCAACCACCAGTGGCGGGCACCGTGACCCTCAGCAGTTTCGCCAGCCCGGGTTGGTTGACCCAGCCAACCCAAACACGCGAGAAGCCCTGTGCTTCGTTTTCGAAATAAAGGTCGTAGTCCCCGGGGCGTAGGCGATCCAACCGGAATCTCCCGTTTTCATCCGCATGCACGGGGTTGTACCCGTCCCCGGCGTTTGGGATGCGTCTTGCGTCGATGAGCGTGTTCTTGACCGGAGCAAAGCTCTCATCGACGGCGGTGCCCGTGATACATCCCAAAGCCTCCGCATGAAGCTGGGCAACCACTTCCCGCACCTCGCCGGGTTTGATCGCCGGAAGATCGAGGATGGCTGGAGAGTACCCTTTGGCAGTAATTTCAACGTGCAGCTTGCTCGAAGATGGCACCTGAGCGTATGGCACGCCTGCGCGGAGCATGTCTCCGACTGGGAGCCAAGTGCTCCAAGCCCCTGCCGCTGCGTGAACCGTGAGGTCGGTGATGGGCTTGTTTGTCGCGGCGTCGGTTACCTTGAATTTCAGTTTTGCCGCCCCCACCCGTGTCCCTGCGTTATAGGTTATGGTGGTACACGGACCGGGGGCTGTGACAGAAATCGGTTGAGGGAGCCTGCTGGGATAGACCAACGAGTCGTTGCTTGCGCCTAGCTCGTAGTGCGTTCCGGGTGGAACGTCGTCAATTTCGAAAGCCCCGGAGTTGTCAGTAACCGTTCCTCCCACAGGTTTCTGACCACCGTCCCATGTTCGTTCGGCGAGTCCCACTTGCATTCCCGGGAGCGGCTGACTAGCGTCATCAACGACAACGCCTCTTACGCACCCCATTTGGGAGCGTGCAGCCAACGGCACCAGAATTATCGAGGCTACGAGCGTGACAGGAAGAAATCGCACGGTCGGCGGGAACCTCCTTTATGACTTCAGGAACCGCTTTATTTTACTCTTGTAACTTCTGCGCCATCCAGGGATCGCCGGCCAACCGAGAATCCCAGAATCGTAGCTGTCAGCCGTTTCGACGGCACTTTCCCGCACCGTTCACGCACAATTCCGCGACTTTCAAACCCCTCTGATGGAGCGGAGTTTTCGCGGCTGCGGCAGGCTCTGTCAATCTGCCGGATCAGCAGGATTTCCAATGCCACTGGAAAAATTCACACGAGACTCTGACGGAGGAGATCGACAAATGCACGCACGTCCCGAAGTGAAACAGATTTTTGATAAGCCAAAAGCTCCTTAAGTGGGCATCAATCGGGAAAAACCCAAGCGCTTACCCCGACTGCTCGTCCTCGCGGGCGAGGCGCAACTACGCGAGGCTGTTCGCCCGACACGAAGAGGTTGCCCGTCGCCTCGGCCTGACCACCATTTCTGCGTGTCCACGAATTTGAGGTTTCCGCTTGAACAACACAGATAACCCCGAAGTGCTCGACATCGTGCGGGTGAGGCTCCCGCCCGGGAAATGGATCGCTCCATCCGACAGCATGGACTTTCTCAACACCCAATCCCGAGTTCGTCAACTATGTTTCGGCAGTGATTCCCACTCAGCCAAGAAAGTGTTCCTCCACTCGCGGAGAGTGCTGTAGAAGCTGTCGGACGAAAGCCAGACCTCTCGCACGCTAGCCGGATCGACGAGTGATTCGGGACTCTTGAACGCAATCAGTCGCACTCGATCACCCACATCGAACTGCAACACATAGCTGCCATCATCGAATGCTTCATCATTACCATCAGGTGCCCATACGAGCGACTTGGAGTAGAGTGTCTTAGTGAACTCAGCCTCGCTCATACCGAAGTACATTTCGTTTCCGTCGTTATCCAAATAAATCGCACTGGTGTAGGCGTTAGCAATTTCGATTGCAGCGGCCTCTGGCCGATCGCGCTGCCAACGAAAGCGGGCTGCGCGTAAATCTCTTGTCGCTTGAGACGGCGCGAAGCCGCCACGCTGGTAACGACCCAAACAAAAACAGGAGACGCATTCTATACACTTCGTAAGATCGACCTACAAGAATCGGCAGGAAGCCAGAATTGTACCCACCGGTCTCTACTGCGTGACCCACCGTTTACTTAGTGAGGAACGCAATTCAGCTACAACGCTTGATCGGGTGAACCCTGGTTTTCCCCGAGTCACGGGCAAACCGAAAGTCGGGAATTATTTCCGGCTTGCCGAACAATTAGAAAAGCATGAAGTGCGCGGTATACCATGAGGCGTGCAACTTCCCGTAAACCCGCCGCTATTGCCCATGCTTGCCAAGCGAGTCGGTGAATTGCCAGCCGATGGAGATTGGGTTTTCGAACCGAAGTGGGATGGGTTTCGTGCACTCGTCTTTCGCGACGGGGATGAGATCCTGATCCAGAGCCGCGACGAGAAGCCCCTAGATCGCTATTTCCCGGAGCTGCTCGATCCGTTACGCTCGGCATTACCTCCCCGCTGCGTCCTCGACGGAGAGATTGTCATCGTTAAGGACAACGAACTCGACTTCGACGCGCTTCAACTGCGCCTCCATCCCGCCGCATCGCGCGTGAAGCTTTTGTCCCAACAAATTCCATCGTCATTCGTGTTCTTTGACCTGCTCTGCCAGGGAGACCGGGATCTCCGGGGTGAGCCATTCCAAACCCGGCGTCGCGAACTGGAATCGCTGCTTGCATCGGTAGCGCCGCCCATCCATCTGACACCGGCAACCGCCGACCGCAGCGTTGCCACTGATTGGTTTCGGCGCTTTGAGGGCGCAGGTCTTGACGGAGTCATTGCCAAGCCCACTTTAGGGACCTACGAGCCAAACAAACGCGTAATGCTCAAGGTCAAGCATGAGCGCGACTGTGATTGTGTGGTTGGAGGATTTCGTTGGCACAAGAAGGGTGATCGCACGCTCGTCGGCTCATTACTGTTAGGACTTTTTGACGATTCCGGGGCTTTGCAACACGTTGGGGTCTGTGCCAGCTTCAGCACTGAGAAGCGCGGAGAATTGGCAGAATTCCTCAGGCCTTATCGCAAAGACGCGCTCACTGGGCACCCGTGGAAGGCTTGGGCGGACCATGGAAACGCGACCGATGAAGCCGTCAATCGCATGCCGGGTGGCCAGAGCCGGTGGAGTCAAGGCAAGGACTTATCGTGGGAACCACTGCGACCCGAACTGGTGGTGGAAGTCGCCTACGACCATATGCAAGGAAGCCGCTTCCGTCATACAGCACAGTTTCGCAGATGGCGAACGGACAAGAAGCCCGGCGACTGCACCTACGCGCAACTCGAAATCGTTCCGCCGCAAGAGCTGACAGCGATTTTCCCCTCCGGTCGCTAGGCCTACGCCAGCCGCTTGTCAATCCTCTTTCCCGGCCCTTCTCTTGCGCCGTTGCCGCCATTCACGCGTTGGATCGTCATCAGGGTCAGGAGTCTCCTGTGGCGGCCGCAGTGATTCGGCTACGTGGCGTAGATTGACTCGGACGCGTGTCCAGGTCGAAGATCTGCCTCGCATCGAGTCGACCAGCACGTCGTCCGCGGCAAGGGAACCGGCTATCTGGGCATGTTTACTCTTCCATCTTTCCAGGCCCGCCAGGGCTGCTGTTTTGTCAGGAGAGTTTGCAACCACGATGAGCGGCATCTTGACTCGCGGCTTCTTTACCCCTGACTTAGCGCGCGACGGCGCCACTCGTGGCGCTTCGGCTTCCGTCTTGCGAAAGTGCGGCGGCCAGGGTGCGTCGCCGAGACCGTTGGCTTCGTCGTTGTCGGCGAGTTCCAGTAATTTGTCAAGCGAGCCAGGCCCTGCATCCATGCCGGCTTGCGGATCACCGATTTTCGCGAAGCGCTCCGGTATCGTGAACATCGTAAAGTCAGCTGGGTCACAGTCAGGAACTTCGTGCCAGAGAAGCGGCGCTGAGACACGGGCGTCGGGGAGCGGACGCACCGAATACCCAGAGCAGGTGGTCCGGTCCTTCGCATTCTGGTTGTAATCGAGGAAGACGCCGTGACGCTCTTCTTTCCACCATTTCGAACTGGCCAGAGCGGGCACCCGCCGCTCCACCGCGCGCGAAAACGCGACGGCGGCGCGGCGCACTTCGGCGAACGTCCAGCGCGGTTCGATACGTACATTGACGTGCATGCCTCGTGAACCGCTAGTTTTGGGC
>DATNKA010001019.1:0-3113 GCA_035603655.1 Candidatus Acidiferrales bacterium
GGTTCGGACACGGTTCCTGTAGAGGAGCTCGAAGCACGAGGCGCGCTCGACAGCCCCGCGGCTAGGTTGTCTGAATTTGGGTTCAGCTGCGCGCGACTGAGCCGGGAATCGTCGTACGCTCTCGCGACTGCTGCCACCAACAAGCTGCTATGCACCACAGGCATAGACCGCGCCAGCATAAGTGCGCTCTTTTATGCCGGGGCAACACCGGGCTGCCATGCCGTCGAAACTCCTGATCCGCTTTCCGCTTTCAACTACCCCGTTGCGCGATTGCAGTACGAGTTGGAGCTGACCCACGCAACTGCCTTCGGAGTGAGCCAAGTAGGGTGTCTGGGCTTGATGGCCTCGGTAACGCTTGCCAAGGACTTTCTGCTTTCCAGCAAGAGTGCCGGCCGGGCCCTTTGCGTGAGTGCTGATGTGTTGCCGCAAGGCTGTAAGCGGGAAATGGTCTATAACGTAATTTCCGATGGGGCTTGCGCCGTTCTTCTGGAGAAAGAATGCGATCGCAACCGCATCCTCGCATATCGGCAAGTCACTAAAGGATACTACTGGAACTCGATTGCGCAAAAAAACGAGATCACCGCAGCTTATTTTCCCACTGCGCGGAACATCGTTCGTGACACTCTCGCGGATGCGGGCCTGGATTCTTCAGATATTTCGTGCATCCTTCCTCACAACGTGTCGTTGCGTAGCTGGGAGATACTTCTCGGTCTGCTCCAGATTGGTCGCGAAAAGTTGTTCGGCGAGAATATAGCCAAAATGGCACATGTGATCGCTGCCGACAATTGGATCAATTTACGGGACGCTGCTGAAACTGGAAGGCTGCATCACGGTGACAAGCTGCTTCTGTTCACGTTCGGCTTCGGGGCCAACTGGGCCTGCATGGTTTTGGAACATTGATGGCACACACCGTCTTACTCACCGGAGCAACGGGCATGATCGGGCAGGCACTCATCCCCCTGCTAGCCCGTCGGAATGACGTTAGGGCGATCTTCGCACTCACGCATACGACCGAGTACATGGGCTCGTCCTGCAAGGTGACGCCAGTACGCGGCGATGTCACCGCGGGTCCAGCTTTGGGGATAACACCAGAATCCACTTCCGAAATTCTAGATCGTACCAACGTGATCGTACACGCCGCTGCCAACACGCGGTTTTCGGCTTCGCTCGATGAAGCGCGTAGCGTAAACCTCGATGGCACGAAGAACCTGCTTGCGTTCGCATCGCATTGCCCGCGACTCCAGGCATTCGCGTCCTTAAGCACCGTCCATGTTGCCGGCAAGCGCACGGGCACAATCTGCGAAGAAGACTTGGATCATACCTTAGGATTTGTAAATTCGTACGAGCAGTCGAAGTATGAGGCGGAACTCCTGCTGCGCGAAAGTATGAGCGCCTTGCCTATCTCAGTCCTGCGGCTGAGCACAGTTCTGGGTTCGACGACCGGAGAAGTCAGGCGGATGGCAGCGATCCATCACGCCCTAAGGCTCTACTACAATTCACTAGCGCCCATGATTCCAGGAAAACAGGACAGTTTGGTGGATCTGATTGCGGTGGACTATGCGGCCGGGGCTGTCGAGCATTTTGCAGTGGAAGACTTTCTGGCAGGCCGGACCTTCCACATCTGTGGCGGCGAAAATGCTCTTACACTCGCTCGCCTTCTCGAATTGACTCGCGAGGCGTTTCTACGTTATCGGCCGTCGTGGAGAAAACGCGCCATTGAGATGCCGGCCATTGTTGACTTGCCGACTTTTGAATTGTTTGCTCGCTCGGTCGAAGAAGTCGGCGATAATATCCTGCGCAGCAGCGTTGCGATCATCAAACACTTCGTTCCTCAGCTGGTGTATTCGAAGATATTCAGCGATGTCGAATGCGCCCGCTCGTTGCAAGCGAAGCGGCTTCTCAAGCCCAGCGTGCTGGAGTTTTACCCGCAGGTCGTCCGCTGGCTGGTGGAGAGCAGCTGGGGTGAACACGGGACCCTGGCAGGGGGCGCGGGGGCGTGAGCGACGCGCGCGACAAGTTGCTCAACTATATAAACGGCGAATTGTTGACGGATCCCACGCGTCGAGCCGCTCCGGATACGCCGTTGTTCGAAGATGGCTGGATCGATTCGTTGAAGATCTTGAAACTGATCGCCTTTGTGGAGCTGATGATCAGCCGTAGCATCCCGGATGAAGAGATCGTGATGAAGAACTTTCGAACCGTCACCATGATCGTTGAGCACTTTGGATCGAAATGACGACGACAGGAAAAATAGGCATCGATGATGCGATGGCGGAGCTATTGCGCCAGCAGGAGTGGGTATCTGCCGGCGGTGAGACTGTACTAGGGCCCCGTATGTTGGCACTTGTCGACTGGGTTGATTCAAAAGTCGTCGAGTTCGCGATCAAAGCAGGAGCCAGTGAGTTGCTCGTTTCCCGCTTAATCGACCGTTCGGTCTTGGTACGCGCGGGTTACTTTGACTCTTTTCCTGCAAGTGTTGTGGAAGAGTCGGATGGAGGCTGCATACCTCCGGCGACCTGCTATCACTGTTATGCGAAACTCGCGGCGACTTCTCTCCCGGAGCCCAGCATTTTGACCTGTATCGCCCGCTGCCGGCGAAACGAGGGCAAACGGGAATCGGGCCGTCTTCAAGCATTTACCATGCGGGAGATTGTGTTCGTCGGGTCTGCTGCCTGGGTACGGGAACGGAGGCAACAATGGATGGACAACACAATCGCATTCGCGCAATCGCTTCATCTCGTCGTGCGGCTCGACGCTACCACTGATTTCTTCTTCGCCGGGGGAGAGGCTCGGGGTAGAAAGCTGCTGCAGCAGATCAAGGGCCTGAAATTCGAACTGCGCGCGCAGATGGATGCGGAGGGAACGCCGCTGGCAATCTCTTCCTTTAATCTTCACGAAACTTTCTTTTCGCGCCGCTTCGGATTTCGTCTGGAGGACGGCACGGATGCGTATTCCGGGTGCGTTGCCTTTGGACTTGAGCGCTGGGCTCTAGCCTTGGCACTAACACTCGGGCCGAATCAGGCATTCAGGCTGGTCGAGTAGGAGCGGAGATGATTTACGATGAGTACTTGACGACGGCGGAATTGCAGCGCTGGATCCTTGAAATCGACGTT
>DATNKA010001020.1:0-2107 GCA_035603655.1 Candidatus Acidiferrales bacterium
TCTTACGCACAGCAACGTTAGCGTCTGACCGTCGGCGCGGACCGAAAACTGGGTTTCCGCTTAAAAGATGTGAAAATGAAAGAGGCCGAGCTAACTCAGGCGGCTTTACTGGTCTTGCTTGGGTGATGCTCGCGAGGCCGTCGCGGCGCGGATCGTCGCCAACAGTTTCTCGAAACCGATCTGGAGAAGCCACGGGCTCGATTGGGCTCGTGTTAGCTTGCCCGCTTCTGCGATAAGGACCTTGGCGGGAATATCGTCGCGTTGCAGGGGCCCCTGAGGTGCGATCTGCACGCATGCAAAAAGGCATTTCTTGGCCGTCGCGCATCCTCTCAAAGGGCTCCTTGAAGAACGCTCCAAAGTACTTTTGCTTTCGATCCAGCGTAAAAATAAGATTAGCAGTCTTGGGGCCCGGAACGCTGGCCACCTTCTTGCAGGTCTCCACCGGAATTGCCGATGCAACAACGACGAGGCGCGCTTGCTGGAGCAAATTCCGATTTGCCTCTTTCCGAAAAATTTCAGGCAGCATACCTGACGTTTATCCAAATTTGGGACGCGCAGCACATCGCTGGGATTCTCTACCTAAAGTATTTCTACGTAGTGGTTTATAGTGATGGCGGCTAGATGATAGTCTGTAACCCAATGACCTGCTCAACTTTTGGGAAATTTGATTGAATGTGTACAAACCAGCCGCCTGTTTAAGCGCTGGAGTGAAAGTGAGTGTGTTATGTCCCTTCAGAGTACGTCGGTCAGTCGAGACATTCGAAATGCCTCTGGAACAGGGAGGCGGGCGTCAAGGTTGGATTCGGAGCTAGTCGAGCTGCAAGAAAAGCTTCATCGGCGAATAGCATCCGAGCTCCATGATTCAACATGCCAGCATCTGATCGCGGCGAGCCTGGGCGTGATGCAGATAAGAAGCGCGCTAGGGGATCCGGGGAAGGCAGAGAAGCATTGCGAGCAAGTCGACATCTCCATCAACCGTGCGCTAAAGGAATTGCGTTCTCTCACATATTTGCTGCACCCACAGAACCTGTTTGAGGGAGGGCTGAAGACCACGATTGAGCGATACGCGGAAGGGTTCGCAGTTCGAACATCGTTGGTAGTCGAGGTCTCGATATCGGCCGCGGTGAACGGTCTGTCGCGAGAAAGGCAGCGGTCACTGATGAGAATTGTTCAGGAAGCCCTGACAAACGTCTACCGACATGCAAAAGCAACAAGGGTCGACATTACGATTGAGGCGAGGGAAAAAGCGTTCGAGCTCGAGATTCGAGACGACGGACAAGGTATGATGGCGGGCGACCGCCTCTGTCGCTACCGCCCGCCAGCGCTTGGGACGGGGCTTCGCATTATGCAGGACAGACTGGACGAGATGGGGGGGCGGCTGAAGATATTGTCGGCGCCGACGGCGGCGCGTCGAGGAACGACCTTGCATGCGACCTTTCCGCACGGTCTTGCGATCGAGCGGAATGGCCGCAGGTGTGCACTTAAGAAGGGTTGCTAGCGACGGGTCTCATAGTTCGTTTGGTTTGTCTCGGCAGCGGATTATCAGGGAGGACCTCCCGTGAAACGAATCCTCATTGCAGACGATCACGATGCAGTACGATGTGGAATACGGGCGGTGCTGGAGCAGCGTCCAGGCTGGAATATTGTAGCCGAGGCAGCCGATGGAAAGACGGCACTTGAGGCGGCTCTGGAAGAGCGCCCCGACGTTGCGATCGTCGACTTCTTCATGCCGCGCATGACGGGAGTGGAAGTCACGAGAGGGATCAAAAAACATCTCCACGAGACCGAAGTGCTGATTTTCTCCGCGCATGAATCCGAAGTGTTGGCGCAAGAGGCGTTTCAAGCTGGTGCGCGTGTATTTCTGGCGAAATCGGACGCGAACAAGCTGCTGTTGGCCGCGGTCGAGGCCCTCATGGCGCACAGGCCGTTTGTGGGCGGACGATTTTGTGTTCAATCGCGCCGAGAGACGGAGGAAACGAGCGAAGGACGTGCAAGGCTCTCTCCACGCGAGCGGCTCGTCGTCAAGCTCGTGGCTGAGGGGTATAGCAACAAGGGTATCAGTGCTATTCTGAACTCAAGCGTGAAGACTACCGAAACTCACCGTGCC
>DATNKA010001021.1:0-2900 GCA_035603655.1 Candidatus Acidiferrales bacterium
CGTGCGGCCAGGTAGCGCTTGAACGTGCGCGACGTTTCCTCTTCGATCTGCGCCCAGGCCGCATCGGAAATGGGGGCGAGTTCGCGATGGAGATTATTCATTTGAGATTTCTCCTTTGAGAGAACCGATGCCGAGCGAACCGTCGCGCACCGATGAGATAGGTGAAGATGAAGAAGTGTCGGTCGCCGAGGCTTTGGGAGATTCCGAAACCTCAGCCTGGTCTTCCTTGGTTTGATCTTCACTAGTTGGATCGCCACTAGGTTGATCGTTACTAGTTTGATCGTCGGCAACATTTTCCAGAAATGTCGCCGACGGCACGAAGAACAGGTTTCCGGTGACGGCGCGGCTGAAGTCGAGGAGCCGGTCGTAGTTGCCGGGTGGCCGACCGACGAACATGTTCTCGATCATGCGCTCGATTGTGCGGGGCGAACGGCTGTATCCGATGAAATAGGTGCCAAACTCGCCATTCGCAGCGCTGCCGAAGGGCATGTTGTCACGCAGGATCTTGATCTCTTTCCCGTTCTCAACGATCGTAGTGAGCGCGTTGTGCGCTGACGTCGGCTTGACCGAGTCGTCCAATTCGATGTCGGAAAGCTTGGTGCGACCGATGATGCGTTCCTGCGCTTCGGTGGAAAGCGCGTTCCATGCGCCAAGATCGTGGAGATATTTCTGCACGATGACGTAGCTGCCCCTGGCGAACACAGCATCCTCCTGGCCAACGAGCACGGCATCGATCGCTGCCTCCCCTCTGGGATTCTCCGTCCCATCGACGAAGCCAATGAGATCGCGGTCGTCGAAGTAACGGAAGCCGTGCACTTCATCTACCGTCGAAACGGCATTTCCGATGCGCGCCATAAACTGAGTAGCAAGCTCAAAGCACAGATCCATGCGCTTGGCACGGATGTGGAACAGCAAGTCTCCCGGCGTAGAGACCGCATGGCGATCTCCAGCGCGAATCTCCTGGAATGGATGCAGCTCTGCGGGTCGCGGCGACCCAAAGAGGCGGTCCCACGCGGCAGACCCAAACCCCATGACGCAGGAAAGACCGCCTTCCAGGTCGCGAAATTCCACCGCGCGCAACAGCGCGGCGAGATCGCCGCAGAACGAACGTAGAGTGGAGCGGTTTTCAAGGCCGGGGTTGAGCGTTGCCACTAGGAAGATCGCGGCGCGGGTAAGCGGCGCGGCTACCGCCTGCGCGAGGGCAGGCCATCTACCTGGCGCTTCGGGCGCGCTCGTCGGATCGGGATCCATCGGTGTCGTTCCTGAAATACAACTGTAACTCCACTTGCGACGGGTCTCAACAACTTCGCGTTCTTCCCAACCAGAAATCACGGCCGGCAACGATCAGCTCTTGGCAACTCTTGAACGTCTTGGAGCAGCGCTAGGTTTCATTTTGCGGCCTTCGTTTATATCTGTTTCTTCCTGGGTGGTTGCGACAAGACACCCGCTTCAGTGCCTATAATGCAGTTCCGATGCCTCTGCCGGCAACGGGCGACCTTACACTGTAGCGAAGAAGTGCTGCAGTTCCTCGAAGGTTTCCTCGGGACGTTCTTCCTGCAGGAAATGGCCGCAGTCGAGACTGCGAGCCCAGTAACCGTTGAGGTCGCTTTCGCCCTCCGGGTCGCAAGGGCGTCCCACGCCGGCCGTACGGTTCCTTTTGCTCCCCAGAGGGCGTGAACCGGTGCCACGATCTTGTTGCCCGCACGGTCATCCGCTTCGTCCATCTCAAGACCGATGTGCGCAGACGCGAAATCCTGGCACCTAGCACGAATCGTCGACGTGCAGCAGAAGCAGCGACGATATTCCCTTAATGCTTTCAGGCGGGAGGGCTCCGGCGTCTTATTCAGCACGCTAAGGTTATATTCCAGATGGTACTGAGGATCGAGCCCAATGAGATGTTCTGGCAGGGGTGCCGCTTGGATTGGGAAGAACCACCCCATGTACTTCGTCGCAAACTCTTGAGTGGTTTGTCGATACATCGTCAACATCGGAGCGATGTCCATGAGGCAAACCTTTTTGATGCTTTTAGGAAAGTCGAGACACAGCCGATGGGCGACGCGACCACCCCGATCGTGAGCACCCACAAAAAATGGTCGCGTCCACGGTGCATGTCCGTACATACCCAACTGCGCCACTTACCGAATTGAGCAATCCTCGGCATGGATCTTAACAGATGGCCCTAGGTTTGCTCGCAGGAAGCGGCTGGTACAGGTTCACCCTGCTGCATGGGCTACAATTCAACGATGTCATTCGAACCTGTCCGCCAAAGATACGGGCACATAAAAAGCATCGCGAGTTGGTGGTGGGCTGTGATGTTTGGCCTGTGGACGCTGTTTCAGACTACGGACTGGATGGTAGAAAAATGGGGTTCCGCGGCCGGCAAAGCGCAATGGGAAGCGCGTACGTCGCATGTTGTACCCTTCGGGTGGCAGATATGGCTCATCGGGATTCTGTTTATTGGCGTCCTGATGTTCTTTGAGGGCAGTTACCGCTATGCCAGCAAGCTAAATTGCGCTCATCGTACCGAAGTCGAAAAACTGATTTCTGCAACCTGCCCACAGCTTGTGTTTCAGAGGTGGGGGCAAATTCCGAAGGATCATCCTGAAGCGACGCCAGTTACAAACGTGAGGCCCCTAGGATCGCTATTCGTACAGAATGGCTTCTACCTAGCAAACGATGGGGATGCGGCCCATGACATAAAAGTAGAATCGTTTGAGATTACTCCTTCTGTTCGCGTGAGGACCAATTCTGTTTCAAGGATTGAAGCGAAGGGTAAAGGGTTCGCATTGGCATGGCTGGAAGTCTCAGCCCAACATAGCGTGGAAGACTCTATTGGCGCATGGATATCGACCGAGAAGACACGGCGATGGATGCTGTCGGCTGCAATGCGAATCAACTCG
>DATNKA010001022.1:0-9011 GCA_035603655.1 Candidatus Acidiferrales bacterium
AAACAATCCTACGAAGGCGTATGTGGGCAGGCGCAGGGGCTGAACGTCATACGACTCTGTCAGCTTCAGAAACTCCTGCACCGTAACCAGCGCCACTGCTCCTGCGACCGCAGCCACTACTGGCACGGGGGCGCGCAGTACCAGCAAAATCACCACCGGAATGAGAACCAGCGCGGTCGCGATGCGTTTCAGCATGCAGGGAGGCTACTTGGTAACCTTCACCGGTTTGGCGTGCGCATGCGAGTCGCCATGGTTCAACCCGCCATAGCGCCGCTCGCGCTTCTGATATTCGGCGATACCCTCCAGCAGATGCACGCCGCGAAAATCGGGCCATAACGTCGGCGTTACATAGATCTCAGCATAGGCTAACTGCCACAGCAAAAAGTTGCTGAGCCGCATTTCGCCGGAGGTGCGCACCACAAGGTCGGGATCGGGCAAATCCCGTGTGTAAAGATGTTCCGCGACGGTGTCTTCGTCGATGCGCAAGTGCTCGAGGCCACCGTTCTGCGAAGCCGCGTTGACCATGGACCGGAACGCGTCCACCAGTTCACTGCGCGCGCTGTAGTTTAACGCCAGCGTCAGAACCGTGCCGGTGTTCTTGGCGGTCCGCGCGCGCGCCCACTCCATGCGCTCTTGCACGTCTTTGGGCAGTTCGTGCTGCCGCCCAATGTATTCCAGGCGGATATTATTCTTGTTCAGAGTAGGCACTTCCGCTTTGAGATAACGGCTGAGCAGGCGCATCAGGAAGTCCACTTCACTCTCCGGCCGCTTCTTCCAATTCTCTTCGGAAAAGGCGTAGAGCGTGAGCGCGTGAACGCCGATGCGGGCCGCGGTCTCCACCGTCGACCGCACCGCCGCGACTCCGGCGCGATGTCCGGCAACGCGTGGCATGTGGCGCCGCTTCGCCCAACGCCCGTTGCCGTCCATGATGATCGCGATGTGTCTAGGGAGCCGTGCTGGATCAAGCTGCCGGTAAACTTCGGTTTCCTTGCGATCCAGACCGGCGGGAATTGCTGCCTGCAAGGCTTATCCCCTTCCGAATGATGACGCTAACACAGTGGGGAAGGGCTTGCAATGAGGGAAGGGGCATGGCTTTCGCTCGCCCCTTCCGCGGAAGCTTCGTTTGACACGCGTCGTTGGCGGCGTCGGCATTTGCCGGCGTCCGCGCCCTGTGAGTTACTTCGCTTCTTCCGGGACGACCTTCAATTCCAGCTTTTGCGTGTGCCTCAGCAGAGTGAGAGAGGAGCGTTCGCCCACTCGAACATCCGTCAGCACGCGGTGCAGATCATCTACCCCGGCTACGGGATGGCCTTCCAGCGTCACGATTACATCGCCCGCACGCACACCTGCACCTTGCGCCGGACTTTTCTCCTCTACCGACAGAACCAGTGCGCCGGATTCTTTCGCCAGATCATAGAAGCGCACCACGCGGCGGTGAATCGGGACCGTCTGCGCCGAGACGCCGATGTAGCTGCGGCGGATCCGTCCGTCGCGGAGCAGGCGGCTGGCGATGAACTTCGCGGTGTTGATACCGATGGCGAAACATATTCCCTGTGCGGGTAAAATCGTCGCCGTGTTTACGCCCACCACGCGTCCTCCGGAGTCTACCAGCGGTCCGCCGGAGTTGCCGGGGTTCAGCGCGGCGTCGGTCTGGATTACATCGTCGATCAGGCGCCCGGAATAGGACCGCAGCGACCGTCCCAAGGCACTGACCACACCCGCCGTCACGGTGGATTGGAATCCATACGGGTTGCCGATTGCAACTACCAGTTGACCTACACGAAGCTGCTGCGAGTCGCCGAGGGCTGCGGCGGTGAGGCCGGGTTCGTCGACACGAACCACAGCGAGGTCGCTGGCCGGATCGTCGCCGATAGCTGTCGCCGGCATGCGGCGGCCATCGGCTAACGTCACTTCGATGCGGCTCGCGTCGTGTACTACGTGGCTGTTAGTGAGTACCAGGCCGTCGGGGGTAAAAACAAAGCCCGATCCTCCACCGTGTCGTTCGCGGGGTTCACCCGAGCGGGTGCGGCCGGCGGATTGATGAACTTCGATGTTCACCACGGACGGACTAACGCGCTCAACCGTGCCCGTTACCGCGCGGGAGTAAGCGTCGAGCAGTGAATCGTCGTCGACCTTGGTCGCCGGTGTTGCCAGGGCAGAAGCTTGATCTCCCCAACCGCTCGCCCCTGGTTGATTCAGAGACGCAGAGGGGGCACCAAAAACCTTTACCGATTCTTCCAGCTGCATGCTGGATAGATGTCAGTCGATCTATTTCGGATTCAGTGGCGGAGCACGAACGATCCCAGAAAAAAACCGGGACCAATGGATGGTCCCGGTGTGAGTTGGCTGGTTGCCCGGATAAATTCGTGTACAACCGCCGGCCTTTACCCGGCGGCGGCGGTCCTCACATCTTCCTGCCTATGCGGTCCTTCTGGGTCTGATCGTCAAGTCCCGCACCTGGGTTAGGATGCTCGACATCTGCATTCCGTTCAGTTGCGAAACGAACGGTAGGATTTCCGCAATGAACTGGTCTTTGACCAAATCGCTAATTTCGTCCTGACGGCTCTTTTCACCGCCGCTGAGCAATTCGGGCACGGTCACCTCCAAGGCTCGCGCCAGCCGCTCTAAGGAAGATAGCGTGGGCGTAGCTTTTTCGTTTTCAATTTTTGAAACGTAGGTTCGGGGCACGGACATGCGTCCGGCCAGTTGGCGCTGACTCAATCCACTGCGCAGGCGGAGCGAGCGGATGGAGGTCGCGAGGTTCAGATGCCCACGGCCAATACCGGGCATGGGCATCATTACGGGCGGCAACATTACCACCGGTTCCGGCTCGGGTTCCTCGTCCAGGGACGAGTGGCAGCGTCGGCAATTATTATTGACCGTACGGAATTGAACCAACAGGCAGTGATCGCAACGGACGACGTCCCTAGAATCTACTGGGGCAAGAGTCGTGGCCATCGGGTTGTGGGAGTGCCAGAGCCGGCTACTCCTTACTTTTGGAACCTGAACTTTGGGGGAGAGGTTCCGACCGCAGAGTCAATCTGCGGTACAAGGCCTGTGGAAGTCAAGGTTAAAATGCATAAAGCCGTGAAACTTGCCGCCGAAAACCGGAAGGAGACGGCGAAATCCCGCGATGCACAAGGCAAAAGCATGATTGATCGTGAGTCCGCATGGTGTTTACTAACTGAGTTCACTCAATCGGAAAGTCTGCGCAAGCACGCGCTGGCGGTTGAGGCTTGCATGCGCGCTTGCTCGAGGAAGTTTGCGGACGGCTCGGGAAAGTCAGAGTCGTCTACCCCTGGGTTGTCGGAGGAAGACTTGTGGGGCATCGTTGGACTCATTCACGATTTCGACTACGAGAAGTATCCGAGCTTGTCGGACCATCCTTACAGGGGCAACGAGATTCTGAAGGAGCGCGGATGGCCCGAAGTTATCAGCCGCGCGGTTATGTCACACGCCGAATACACGGGGATCAGGCGCGATACACCGCTGGAAAAAGCTCTGTTCGCCTGCGACGAACTGGCCGGATTCATTACCGCGGTAGCTTTGATCAAGCCTGGGAAATCTCTGGCCGAGGTGGATGCTAAGTCGGTACGAAAGCGGATGAAAGACAAAGCCTTCGCACGGAAGGTGAATCGAGATGACATCGTCAACGGAGCGGCGGCCTTAGGCGTGGATTTGGACGAGCACATCGCGTTTTGCATCGGGGCTCTGCAGGGGATCGCGGATAAGTTGGGTTTAGACGGCAGCGCCGCCAAGACGGCTTAGATGGTCTTAGGTGGGGACAGCCGCCCTCGGCTATCCGCGGGCGGAGCTGCGGCTCGGTTTTCCCGCGGAGTCGTCTGCTTCAGCGAATGACTTCTGCCACTTTGCCGCTGGCGATCAACTCCGCAATCCGTGCGAAGTCCTTGTACATGGCTCGGTCTTTCTCCACGGTTGGACACACTGACCGGATCGCCGCGTGCGCGGCCTGTCCGCGCTTCGATGCCTTGAGCGGGGCGAGGAAGTCGATCGCCTGGGCCACGGCCATGGCTTCAATCGCCAGCACGTTTCGCGTGTTATCGACGATGCGCTTGAGTTTGTTCGCCCCAGTCATACCCATGGAGACGTAATCTTCTTTGTTGCCCGAAGTCGTAATCGAATCCACGCACGCGGGATGCGCCAATACTTTGTTCTCGCTCACCAGCGCGGCCGCCGTGACCTGCGGCATCATGAAGCCTGAGTTCAGTCCCGCGCCTTGTGCGAGAAACGGCGGCAAACCCTCGCTGAGCGCGGGATTCACCAGACGTTCAATTCTTCGCTCGCTGATTCCCGCCAGAGCGCTTAGAGCGATAGCAAGAAAATCCAAAGCAAACGCCAGGGGCTCGCCGTGGAAATTTCCGCCGGAGATGACATCGCCTTCGGAATTCTCAGCGTGGGTGAGGAAGACCAGCGGATTGTCTACCGCGGAGTTCGCCTCGATCTCAAACACCTCGCGGCAATGTGCCAGCGCATCGCGCACAGCGCCGTGTACTTGAGGAATGCAGCGAAGAGAATAAGCGTCCTGCACGCGACCGCATTCACGGTGCGATTCACGAATCTGACTGCCCTCGAGCATCTTGCGCAGATTTGCCGCCGTCTTCATCTGTCCAGGATGCGGCCGCGCTTTGTGAATGCGTTCGTCGAAGGCCGCGTCTGTGCCTTTCAGGGCATCGCAGCACAGGCCGCCCAGGACGTCGGCGGAATCGACCAGCGTTTCCGCGGCCAGCAGCGCCAGCGTTCCCACGGCCAACATGCCTTGTGTCCCATTAATGAGCGAAATGGATTCTTTGGCTTCCAACACCAGGGGCTTAATCTGGGCTGACTTCAGAGCGTCGCCGCTCGCGATGCGGGCGCCCGCTGGGTCGATGCATTCCCCTTCGCCGATCAGTGCTAGCGCCAGATGCGCCAGGGGAGCGAGATCGCCGCTTGCGCCCACGCTGCCCTGCGAGGGCACGAACGGGGTCACGCCGTGATTCAACATTTCGCATAGTGTATCGACGACGACTGCGCGCACCCCGGAGTAACCTTTGGCCAACGAATTGGCGCGCAAAAGCATCATGGCCCGAACCTCCGCCGGGGAAAGCGGTTCGCCGAGGCCGACAGCGTGCGAGCGTAAGAGGTTGACCTGTAACTCGCGAATCTGGTCGCCGACAATGCGCACATCGCTAAGCTTGCCCACGCCGGTGGTGATGGCATAGGCCAACTTATCGGTTGCGACAATATCGTCGACGACGGCGCGCGCGCGATCGACGGCAGCGCGCGCATCGGCGGATAGCAGCACCGGGCGACGTTTGGCCGCCACTTCGCACACCGCTTCCAGAGCGAGGTCGTTGCCGTTGATATGGAGTGCGTTCAAGACCGCTTTCCGTTCTGTTTCCCCAGCGCAGCGCGAAATGCCTGCAGATATTTTTCTGGCAACTCGGCAATCTTCATCTCTGCATCCGTAACGATATGAGTCGTCTCGCCTTCCGCCAGCAGAGTACCGTCGTCCAGGCGCCGTAGTTCATAACCAAAGTGGACGACGGAATCGCGCACGTTCAACATTTCGGTGCGCACCACAATTTCTTCGTCATAGCGCACCGGCGCCCGATATCGGCACTTGGCCTCGGCGACGGCTATGAAGCGGTCGTCTTTGCTTTCCATGTCGCGATAGGAAAAACCTAACTGCCGCAGCAGTTCAACCCGTCCTATTTCGAACCAGACGAAGTGATTGGAATGGTAGACCACGCCCATCTGATCGGTCTCCGCGTAGCGGACGCGCAGCCTGGTTTCATTGACCGCCTGAGGGTGTTCTGCTCTCATTCTTTGCTCCACACCGGCTTGCGCTTTTCCAGAAAGGATGACACTCCCTCGCGAAAATCCGCGGTCGTGCGGATGCGCGCGTTGTCGTCGATGGCAGAGGCAAACTGCTCGTCCAGTTGCTTCGCAATGAAGCCGTTGATGAGTTTCTTCGTGGCCCTCATGGAAGAGGGACTGTTCTCCAGCAGCTGAGCGGCCAGTTCCCGGGCACGCGCGAGCAAGCGATCGGACGGAATCACTTCATTGACCAAACCGTAGACCTTTGCTTCGGCAGCGTCAAACAGGCGGCCCGTCAGAAGAAGGTCGCGCGCGATCTTGTGCCCGACTTGCCAAACCAGAATCGAAGAAACAATCGCCGGCACAAATCCAATGCGCACTTCGGTGTAGCCAAACTTCGCTTCGGGAACGGCCAGCGTGAAGTCGCACATGGTGGCGAGGCCGGTGCCTCCGGCGACGGCAGCGCCGTTCACCGCGGCAATCGTAGGTTTCGGAAAATCATACAGCCGGCGGAACAGAGCCGCCATCGTCGCCGAGTCCTTTACATTCTCTTCGTGAGTCTTGCCAAGAAGCGATTTCAATTCATCAAGGTCCAAGCCGGCGCAAAACGCCTTTCCGGCGCCGGTGATCAGCACGACGCCGGCGGGCGATGCCTCGATTTCATCCATCGCCTTCATCAACTCAGCCACCAACTCGAAGCTGACAGCGTTCCGCTTGTCGGGACGATTCAGCGTGACGGTAGCGATGCCGGAGTCGTAAGCAATTTGGATGGTCTTGTAGATCATATGGAAAAAATGTTTACTCGTCGTCGACCGCAGCGGCGTATCTCGCCCCGATCTCAGCGGTGGCGCGCAGCAGGGCATCCAGCGACTTGAGGGGCGGCAATTCCGCGCCGCGCAGCTTCAACGCCTCAATAACTTTTTCGGTCGCAATGTTGCCCACCAGCGCATCTTGGGCGAACGGACAGCCGCCGAGTCCGCCAATCGCTGAATCAAAGCGCCGACAGCCAGCGTCGTAAGCTGCAAGAACTTTCGTCGCTGCGTGCTCGGGACGGCTGTGGAGGTGCACCCCGATCTCCAGGTAGTCGTATTTCGCCATCACCGCGCCTACCAGATCACTGATTTGCTCGGACGTGGCCATGCCAACCGTGTCGGCCAAGGAAATCATCCGTAAGTTGTCGACTTCCATCAGCGAGATGGCTTCAATCACTTCACCCGCGTTCCACAAATCGCCATACGGGTTGCCGAACGCCATTGAGATATAGACCACGACGTCGAGCCCGGCATCGTCGGCTTTTTTCTGGATCTTCTCCATCTCCTCGAGCGCATCTTCGGCGGACTGGTTCTGATTTTTGCGCAAGAAAGTCTCCGAAATCGAATACGGAAATCCCAGCGTGTGTACCGCGTGGGTCTCGATGGCACGCTGCGCGCCCTTTTCATTGACCACGATGCCAATGATCTCCACATCATCGGGCGGATTGAGTTCTTTCAAAACTTCTTCCGAATCCGCCATCTGCGGCACTGCCTTGGGCGAGACGAACGAGACCGCATCAATGTGTTTGAATCCTGCGCTGACCAGAGCCTGCAAATAGGAATGCTTGATGTCGGAAGGAATCTGGCCCTTCAGCCCCTGCCAGGCATCGCGCGGACACTCGATCAGTTTCACCGAAGTAGCGTTTAGCATTTAGTCTTAGCCTTGAGCGATGCGGCGGACCCTCTGACGGTCATTGCAATGGTGTCTGGCAGTTTAGAATCAACCATCAACAATTTTCTCCGTGCCTCCGTGGTGGTGAATCAGGTTTGCAGCACTCCCACCTTGAACTCCGCCACTTCAGGATTCAGCGCTGCGGCTTCCAGAGCCTGGGTAATTGCGTCGCGCGTCTCGATGGGATCGATGATCTTATCGATCCACAACCTCGCGGCGCCGTAGCGTGGGTCAGTCTGTTCGTCATAGGTACGCTTCACTGATTCGTAGAGCTCTTTTTTGTCTTCGTCGCTTAACTTCCTTCCCCCGCGCTCGAGTTGTTTCACTTTGATTTCGACCAAGGTTCCTGCCGCGGCATCTCCGCTCATTACTGCGTAGCGCGCGGTCGGCCAGGCAAATACGAATCTTGGATCGAACGCTTTCCCGCACATAGCGTAGTGTCCAGCCCCGAACGATCCACCGACTATCACAGTAATCTTCGGCACGACGGAATTCGATACTGCATTCACCATTTTTGCGCCGGCTTTGATGATGCCGCTCCACTCCGCATCGCGGCCCACCATGAAGCCGTTCACATCGTGAAAGAAAACCAGCGGAATCAAATTCTGATTACAATCCATGATGAAGCGCGCGGCTTTCTCGGCTGATTCCGTATAAATCACACCGCCAAACTCGACACGTTTATTGCCTTCATGATCGGTTTGATGGGCGTGCAGTTTTTGATTGGCGACGATGCCCACGGCAAATCCTCCGATGCGTCCGTAGCCACAGATGAGAGTCTTGCCGTATTCAGGCTTGTATTCGTCGAAGCGGCTGCCGTCCAGCACGCGCGCCAAAATCTCCTTCATGTCGTAGGGGCGCGCGGGGGAAGAATCGTAGATGCCGTAAATCTCTTCCGCGGCCAGCGCCGGCTCCACGGGTTTCTTGCGGTCCCAGCAGGACTGGCGGCGATATCCCCACTTTTCAACGATGGAGCGAATACGCGCCAGGCAGGACGGATCGTCCGGCTCGCGGAAATCTACGGTGCCGCTGATACCCGCATGCATTGCCGCCCCGCCCAAATCTTCCGCCGAAACTTTCTGTCCGATCGCCGCCTGCACTAACGCTGGTCCGGCCAAAAATAATCCGCTGCCGTCGGTCATCAGAACGTGATCGCACATCACCGGCAGGTAGCCGCCGCCAGCAACGCACATACCCATAATGGCCGCAGTCTGCGGAATGCCCAGGGATGACATGACAGCGTTGTTGCGGAAGACGCGTCCGAAATCGTCGGTATCAGGAAACACATCTTCCTGCAACGGCAGGAAAACGCCTGCCGAATCCACCAGATAAATGGTCGGGATGCGATTCTCGATGGCGATGTTCTGGGCGCGGATCACTTTCTTCGACGTCATGGGGAAAAACGCGCCCGCTTTCACCGTAGCATCATTGGCAATAATCATGACCATGCGGGTGTGAATGCGCGCCAATCCGGTGATCACTCCCGCGGC
>DATNKA010001023.1:0-5558 GCA_035603655.1 Candidatus Acidiferrales bacterium
CGCGGTTGTGACTGAGACGGACAAGCCCGACTACAAGTGGGACCGCAAGACCGTTCAGTATAAGAGCACACTATCGAAAGACACCTTTGCGCCGCTCGTTCCGGGGCCATCGGACGCGGCACTGGCCCCGAATGCGCCGCCTATTCCGTTCACGATGGAGGCGAACCATATTGTATTTAGCGTGTGTGTAAATGGACGACCCCCAATAGGCTTCATCCTAGACACGGGCGCGGACCAGAACGTTATCAACTCGACTCGCCTCGAAGAGTTCGGTCTGAAGACCTACGCTAAGACTACAGCGACCGGCGGCGGAAACTCAGCGGAGTACGCCTATGTGGCCGGAGCAACTTTCACGCTTCCAGGAGTTGAACTTCGCAACCAGCATGTATCCGCCCTCGACCAGACAGGCCTGGAGCGGGCGTTGGGCGTGAAGTTCGGAGGAGTCCTTGGATACGATTTCATCAGCCGCTTTGGGATGGAGATTGACTACCAGAATCAGTTAATCACGCTGCACGATCCTAAGAGGTGGAAGTACTCGGGAACTGGCGTTATGGTCCCGGTGGTGTTCGACAATGGAATTCCACACGCCTATGGCTCGATCGGAGTTCCGACTAAGCCGGAAATTCCTGCATACTTCGTCGTGGATTTCGGAGCAGCCGAGACAGCGACACTGACCTCGGCCTTCGTCACCTCGAACGACCTCACGCGGCTCGCGCAGACAAATGCAATCGTGAACCGGCCAGCGGGGCTGGAGAGCCAGTTCTTTGCACAGAATAATGTGCGCGGGCATCTGCAACGCCTTACGATTGGGAGCCTGACGGTGAACAATGTTCCCGTGAACATGTCGGTAAACACGAAGGGAGCATACGCGAGCACCAACTTCTCGGGAACCGTGGGCGAGAGCATCTACTCGCGATATCACTGTTACCTCGACTATTCGAGCTTTCTCATCATCCTGGAACCAACACCCCTAGCGAACAAGCCATTCCCGGAGCGCGAGACCTATGGGCTGACGTTGCTTGCATCCGGTGCGGACCTGCGTACGTACACGGTCGCGGCGGTGCGTCCGGGATCGCCGGCTGAGGCCGACGGCTTCCAGAAAGGCGATCTAATCTCAGCCGAAGACGGCAAGAAAGCAAGCGAGTTTACGCTACGCGAATTACGCGAAAGCCTGATCAATGAGGGACAGCATCATGCGTTTGAGGTGCAACGAAGCGGTGAGCGGTGGACGACCAACGTGGATGTGCGGCTGGTTTCAATCGAACGTTAAGGTTTGTGCCGTCTTCATGGCCGCTCTGTCCTACTGTCGAAATTGCTCCTAGAGCAACGATGGCAAACAGTAGCTTGTCATTGCGCGCTCTCCTCGCTAGTTTTTTCGGCAGCTCGTGGCTCAACTACTGTCGAATCGGGGACGCTGAGTATCGAGCTGCGGTGCCAAAAGCGAAATCTTGAGTTGGCCAGTTATTTGTCGGACGCGACACTTAGGCTGTTTTAAGTGTATTTCTGTATTGCGATCCTTCGAAAAACCGGAAAAGCAAGGGAGCTAAAGAGTTTCAGCAATGTCAAGATTGACACGGTAGAGGTCAGGAGTTCGAGTCTCCTCGTGCCTACCATATTTCTCAATCACTTGCAGTGGTTGCGGTTTTGCCCACTCCCGACTTTACTCCCGATGGCATGAAGCGGTTCATGAACTGACCTTGTGCCTCCCGCGCTTTCTGGGCGTTGTGAATGCAGATCATGGTCGTGTCCACGTTCGATTGGCGCAGCATTCTCTGCACCACTACCGGGTCAGTTCCGTTCTCGACAAGGAACGTCGCGAGCGAATGCCTGGAGGGTCGTTCCAAGAGATCGGTGGCTGCCTAGTACTGTTAGGCGACCCAAAGGAGCAGCCCGGCTCCGAATCAAGCCGGGCTTTTAATTTTCCCCACGACCGGCCTGGAGCGCGAGGCGATCTTGCGAAGTTCACTCCCGCTCGGGGCGTCAGGTTTTTCAGGCTCCGACAGGCGGCGAAAGTGGGGCGACATCTCTGTCCTTTTTTGATCGGTCCTCTTTCGAAACGCCCTGCATCAGGTCGACGATCATTGCAAACAGATGATTCCGGGTCTCGACTCTCACTCCGGCACGAGTAATGTAGCGGATCACGATGTCGACTCCAGCTCCCGCCGGCCTGATATTGACCGACGGCATGGCGCTGAACTGTGGCGCCCCTTCTTCATGTGTCACCCTCTTCAGTTCCGCTTCCGCCATTTTCGCGTCCGCTTCGGTTGTCTTCACCGTCGCGTCGTAGATGCCCTTGATCAGCGGATGAACACCGGTGCCCGGAGGAACACTTACTTTAATTTCATCCCACATCCACTGCCCCGCGGTGGAGAAGTTGAAGTACTTGCCGCGTATGGCATAGCCGTTTAAGAACGAGACTCGTCTACCCGTGGGATGGCCATTGGCAGTCCAGTTTCCTGTCTCCAGCAACCAGGTGCGGAACAGGCCGAGCTGCACAACCTCGCCGCCGACGCCATCGATCTCTACCCAATCCCTGACCCTGACTCCGTTCGGTCCCATCAGAACAAACCAACCGCAGAATGCCAGGATGAAATCCTGAAAGACGACGGTGAGTCCCGCGGTTGCCAGACCGAGGATGGTTGGCATCTGGCGTGGTACACCGAGAACGATCAGCAGGATTAACAAGAGGCCGAGCAGTTGCGTTCCCAGATTCAGAACTGTCTTCAAGGTCTGCTTCTGGCGAGGATCGTGAACCATCTTCTCCAATGCCATTTGCAGCCCCCAGCCCGCCAGGATCACCAGCATGCAGATCCCGGCAATCAAGGCCAGAGACTGCAAGATCAGGTGAACGGCGATCTTTCGCTGAATCTCGACTTGCTGCTCCCATCGCCCGTAGAGAGCCACCAGCTGCTGTTGAGCTCCCAGACGATCGTTAAGAATGCTCAGGATATTTTTCTGAGCACTGATCTGTTGCAGGCGGTTAATTCGTTCGGAACTTGATTCGCCAGCGGCTTTATCGCCGGCGCCAGCGGCTTCTATCTTCATCGCTGCCTGATCGCCTGTCAGCGCGGCAACGTCTGCGTTGGCCAGTTGCTGAGCCTGCACAATCAGTTCTTTTCTGTCGCGGAGAGATCGCCACGTGGATACCTGCTGCGCTAGCGACCTGTACTGTTCCGCGGAGGCGACGGCCGTCTGCTCATCGTCCTTCGAGGCGTTGTCGTTGTACAGCTTCATGGCGGCCTGACGTGCCGCCAGTTCCTGTTGGAGCTTGACTCGAGGATTTCCGCTTTCGCGAGCGAGATCTTCGATGGAGTCGTTCAGTTCGTCCTGGTCGAGTCCAAGTTGCGACTTCGCAATCTCGAGGTCGCTGTCATAGGGAGCTGCACCCGCTAGTTTCTTGCCCCCTCCAGCGCCGAGAGATGCGATCCGCGCCTGGTCGTTCTTGACGGTCTCCTGAAGCTCGGTAACGCGTTGCTGCAAAGCCAATGCTTTCCCGTTCAGATTCGGCTTGGCGAGGCTTGCCTGTCTGAGGGACTGAGAGAACGCCTGGTCAACTTCGTGATCCGCCAGGCGCTCGGCCTCGCGGGCAAGTTCCCTCTCCTCCGCCGACTGCGCCAAGACCGCCAAGGTGGCCGCTGTCTGCCAGGGGCGTTGATCGACAACTCCGTGCGGTACATAGGCTCCCGTCCAGTCCCCTTTCTTGGGCTCCAAAAACGGAAGATAGGTCATCACCCCCCGAGTCAGAAATGCGCCGGCGAGGGTGACCGCCAGCACAATCAGAATGATCAACACAATCACGATGCGGACCCGATTCATATGCGCACCTTTCGTCTCAACGCTTCCTTGACTGTATCGCAATCCAGTGTTCAATTGCGGATGACCGGCCGTGGTCTTGAATGGAGAGGCGGTCCGCCCTCAGGTAGATTTCATTTCTATTCGTTCAATTCCAACAATTCCTACGAGGCGAATCCCGACGAGTCAATAAAATCCGAAGACTTTAATCTAAGTGGCTATATCGTATTACCCAAGAGTGGCTATTGTGACGAGCCACTGCCTGAATTCATTTCTTTCCCATGCCGGCAGATCGCACTCGATCTTGGCTCTTAGTGCGTACGATACTATTTCCCAGAAAGCTATCGGCATTCTGGCGGGGAGTGGAGCAATCGGCTTCGGCAGCATAGACAGACAAATTGACGGAGACCGCGATGAACATCAAACACATTCGGATTTTTCTCATGGCGTGGTCCTCTGTAACGGCGTTATCGCCATCAACTCCCCGTCGCTAGCCGGAATTTGGGGGGTCTGTTTGCTTCCTGCAGCACCCCGCACGTTTTTCGCGCCGAAGTCGGGAGATGCGTTCGTGATTGCGCCGGACGGAAGTCGGGCTGGCTTGGTGTGGGAAGCCTCTGACAAGCCGTACTTCCAAGAGATCATGCCCGTCGAAACATGCATCGCATAGTCACTATGGCATGGGCAGACGACAGGCGTGCCCCTTCCTAACCCACACGGCGCCGGACTGGATCTAGCCAGCTCTGGGTGCGGGTGCGCCTCGCAGCAATCCTTCAGTACTGAGATCCTCGTCGATTGCCCCCCAACCACGCCTTCGGATTCCCGGAGACTCGCAACCGGCGCCGCCGTTAAGCTGGGCGTTCCCCGACAGACACTCGAATCCACAATAAGGAAGCTGGGCATAAACCGGCACCTCTTCAAGGCTTCTTAGTCGGCCCAGCAGCAAACATCAGGACCGTTCGGCAACGAGAAATTGAGCAAGGGGCAGGAACCCGTGAGTATCACCTGGGCGCTCGGGCCATGTCTCGAATCCGGTTCAAATATCCAACATAGACCGGAATCGGAATGTCGGGTGAGTCGCCGTCATTCAGGAAGTGCTCCAATCGGATCTCCAGCGGAATCGACGAGATCACCTCGCGAAAACGCGCCATCTGCAGATATTTCACACGCCAGATTTCTAACATCAAAGAACGGAATTCATCACTGATGAAGCCCATTCTGCTCTCTCCCTGATAGATCGCGTCAAAATGGTGCTCGGTCAGTGTCTTGCGTATGGCATCGTCCGCCGACGAGAAGGTATACACAAGGTGAAACGTGTCCGCGAGATCTCCCCATAAAGTCTTTTCCTCAAACGCACTGAAACTGAACGGCGTCGCCCCACGCTGTTGCGCACTTCGCGCCTTTTCCTCAGGACGCAAGCCGTGACCGCCCAAGTCTTTGCGAAACTGTCGGAGACGCTCAGGCTTAAGATTGACGCGTAGGAACTCGACCGCGTATGCATTGGGCAAGTAAATCTTGGGATCGTCATCCAACCGCGCCAACCATGGTCCCCAATCCTGCTTCTCGAGCACTGAGACCAAAGCCGTCACCTCACCAACCGTGGTGTCTGGGTGGTACTTTACCGCCTGCCAGAAGTGTTCGGTCGAGTCATACGTCGCTCCGTAGAGTTGTACGCCTTCGTTAATCGGATACCAGTTAGAGAGCACCCGGGCCGCGATCGATGGTGAAGCACTCCAGCAATTCAATGAGTGCTTCCACTTTTCCTGTAC
>DATNKA010001024.1:0-22595 GCA_035603655.1 Candidatus Acidiferrales bacterium
GAAGCGCCGGAACTTTCAGCCCCGCCGAGGCGAATGCGTCCTCTATCTTTTTCTTCGATTCGGACTCCTCATCCTTCATCACCACGCCGTGACCAGGTAAGCGCACTACGTCACCCACGATTTCAATCTTTTTCTCACGTACAAGCATTTCGAGGGTTAGCTCAAACACTTCGGCTGAGGCTCTCGCCCGCTCACGTAGTTCCTGTTTCTGGATCCCGCTGACCAGCGGGTTCTTTTTCTGAAAGTCCTCGACCGTAGCTACGATGTCGAGCTTCAGCGCCTCCAGCGCGGGAAAATGCAGGAGCAGTTCTCCGGCCCGCGCCACGCGCCCCGCCTTGCCTGCCTGCGTTAGTTGAGCCTCAATAAAGTTCCTCGTCCAGCCGGTTTCCGCAGTCAGCTGCGATATCGAAATGCCGTTATGATTCCGTCTTGCAACCCGTGCCGCCAGAATTGCTGTCGCATTGCCCTCCGCCGATGTTTTCAAGAACTCGTCGTGCTCCGGCATACGGGCAATCGGCGCCGCGTCCAAAACAACCCCGCCGCCGATCGTCACCACCGGCGAAAACTGCCGGAGAATGAACCGGTCTCCCGGCAGCAGCAGAGCCGGTCCGGTCAGCTTCAGCCGCGCAAACGCCCTCTCACCGGGCGCGACCTCCCTTGTCCCGTAGAGAACCACCTCCGCCACCGTCTCCAGCGTGTAACAGTGAAGATGCACCCGTGCTCGATTTTTCAGCGGACGCGTCGCCGAAGCCAGCAGTCGCAGCGAAACATCCGCCCGCCGCGTTTTCTCCAAGGTGGCCGGAGGTACCAGCGTCATCCCTCGCGACAAGTCCTCCGTGCTGGCGCCCACCAGATTTAGCGCGGTTCGTTGCCCGGCAGTGGCCGAGTCTGCAAAATCTCCATGCACCTGCGCGCCGCGCACCCGCACGCGCCGCCCGGTCGGGAAAACTTCCAGCTCGCTGTCCCGGCGAATTGTCCCTGCTACCAGAGTTCCGGTAACTACCGTCCCGAACCCTTTCATGGTGAAGACCCGGTCAATCGGCAGGCGAGCGATCGCACGCCCATCCCGCGGCTGCACTTCGGCAGCGGCCATAACCATGGCGCGCTTGAGTTCCTCCAGGCCCGCACCTGTCAAAGAACTCACCGCGAGGACGGGAGATTGTGCCGAATCCAGGAATGTTCCGCGTAGAAACTCTTCCACCTCCAGTCGCACCACGTCCAGCGTCTCCGCATCCACCGCATCGGATTTCGTCAGGACCGTAATCCCGCGCTGCACGCCCAGCAGTTGCAGGATGTCGAAATGCTCCCGGGTTTGTGGTTTGATCGCCTCATCCGCCGCAATCACCAGCAACACTAAATCGATCCCGCCCACGCCCGCCAGCATGTTGCGAACAAAGCGCTCGTGCCCGGGCACATCGACAAATCCCAACCGCAGCATTTCGCCGTTGGGTGCGGGCAAGGTCATGTGCGCGAATCCGAGATCGATGGTAATTCCGCGACGTTTCTCTTCCTCGAGCCGGTCAGCGTCGATCCCGGTCAAAGCCTTTACTAGGGCGGTCTTACCATGATCGATGTGCCCCGCCGTGCCTACAATAATCGATTTCATCTGGCTGGCATCTTACCGGAAATTCAGGAAGTGACGATTCAAACAAATGGTGATCACGGCCCTACCCAGCCTTCCCGCTAAGTGCGACAATAGTGTTTCCACATGCCTGCCTCCATAACTTCTGCCTTTTCTGCGGAGACCCTGCGGCAGCACGGCCTCACCTCCGACGAGTACGAAAAGATCAAGCAGCTTCTCGGGCAACGGGAGCCCACGCTTACCGAGCTGGGCATCTTCAGCGTGATGTGGAGCGAGCATTGTTCCTACAAATCGTCGCGCGTCCACTTGAAGCGTCTGCCTACCCGCAGCAAGCGCGTGCTGCAAGGACCGGGGGAGAATGCCGGGATCATTGACATCGGCGACGGCTGGGCCTGCGCCTTTAAGATCGAATCGCATAATCACCCTTCGTTCATCGAGCCGTTTCAAGGTGCAACCACCGGCGTAGGCGGAATTCTCCGCGATATTTTCACCATGGGCGCGAGACCAGTCGCAATAATGGATTCGCTGCGCTTCGGGCCGATAACCGGTGGTGTAGGAACGGCCGCCCTCGGCCGTTCGGCCGAGCCGAGCTCGGAGCAAAAAGAGATCCACAAGAATCACTCCGTCCTCGAAGGCGTGGTCAGCGGAGTCGCGTCCTATGGCAACTGCTTCGGCGTGCCTAACCTTGGCGGCGAAACCAAGTTCGAACCCTGCTACTCCGGCAATCCGCTGGTGAATGCATTTGCCATGGGCCTGGTGCGTAAAGATGAAATTTTCTATGCGCGCGCCGCTGGCGAAGGTAATCCGGTGATCTACGTGGGCGCCAAGACCGGCCGCGACGGCATCCACGGCGCGACCATGGCGAGTGAGGAATTCAGCGAAGCCTCGGAGGCCAAGCGCCCAAATGTGCAAGTCGGCGATCCGTTCCTTGAGAAACTGCTGCTAGAGGCTTGCCTCGAAGCTATGCAGACTGGAGCGATCGTCGGCATTCAGGATATGGGCGCCGCGGGACTAACCTGCTCGACCTGCGAGATGGGCGGGCGTGGCGGTGTAGGCATTGAAATTGAACTCGATCGCGTGCCGCAGCGCGAGACTGGCATGTCGCCGTACGAGATTATGTTGAGCGAATCCCAGGAACGCATGTTGCTGGTCGCGCAAAAGGGCCGCGAACACGAGGTCTTTCGCGTTTTTGAAAAGTGGGGGCTGGACGCCGTCGAAGTCGGAAGGGTGACTACCGGTAATAAATTGCGGGTGCTGCATCACGGCGAGGTCGTCGCGGAAATTTCGAATCAGGCCCTGACCGACGATGCGCCGGTCTATAAACGTCCGCTCGCGCGCTGGGAGCCACCCGTGCCGCGCGAAATGCCGGAGTACATTAAGCTCGACGCGGGTGGCGATTTCACCTCAGCCCTGAAGCAGCTTCTGGCAAGCCCCAACATTTGCGGCAAGCGTTGGGTGTGGCAGCAATACGATCACATGGTTCAGACCAACACGGTTGAAGCGCCGGGAGCAGGCGACGGGGGCGTGATTCGCATCAAGGGTTCTCAACGCGGCCTAGCGATGGCGCTCGATGGCAACGGACGCTGGTGTTATCTCGATCCGCGGCTGGGTGCTATGCACGCTGTCGCGGAAGCTGCCCGCAAAGTTGCGTGTTCTGGCGCGACTCCCGTGGGCGCAACCAATTGCCTGAACTTCGGCAATCCGGAAAAGCCGCATATCATGTGGCAGTTTTCGCAAACCATCGATGGCATAACCAAAGCCTGCGAGGAGCTTGAGATCCCAATCACCGGTGGCAACGTCAGCTTCTATAATGAGACATTGGGCGAAGGCATTTATCCCACTCCCGTACTCGGAGTAGTGGGGATTCTCGACGACGTACACAAGACCGCGCGGATGCATTTCGCCGCCACCGGCCGCATTATTGTGCTATTGCGGGCGGGCGAAGCTGGCGATATCACCGATGTCGAGAGTGAGTTGGGATCGTCGGAATATGCCAAGGAAATTCTGGGCGCGCTGTGGGGATATCCTCCCGAACTTTATTTGGAGAAAGAAGCCGCGCTGCAGAAAGCCGTGATCGAAATGATCCAGCAAGGTTTGCTGGATTCTGTCCATGACTGCTCGGACGGCGGATTGGCGGTGGCACTGTCGGAGAAAGCATTCGCGAAAGGCATAGGTGCTCGAGTGGAACTTCCCTCCAACGGACTTCCCGCCGAGTTTGTGCTGTTTGGAGAAGATGCGAGCCGCATCGTGCTCTCTTGCGACCCGGCTAACGTTGCGCGGATCAAACAGGTAGCGGAGGAACATGGAATTGCCGCCGACGTCCTGGGTGCGACAATTCCGGAGCGGCTCGAGATCTCGCTCGACGGAAGCCTGGTTTTGTCCGCTCCGGTTTCTGAATTAGTTGCTGTTTACGAGAGTGCTTTGGAAATCGCGCTTCGCGCTGAGCCCCAACTCCTCGCGGCGGATTAATGGCAGTTGCATTCGGATCGTTCGAGTGGAAGGTTGATGGTTAAAAGTGGAATTGAGCTAAGAGCCAAAGTTGGAGAGCTAAGAGCCGGGAGTTTAAGGAGCTGAATGTCCCTCGATAAATTCCACGACGAGTGCGGGGTAGTGGCGATCTTCGCTCATCCGGAAGCGGAGAAACTCGCTTACCTGGGCCTGCATGCTCTCCAGCATCGCGGGCAGGAGTCCGCGGGGATTGTCACCTCCGACGGTCTCACCTCGCGCGTTCACAAAGCAATGGGCCTGGTCGCCGACATCTTCACTGAGGAGGTTCTCTCGAAAATCCGGGGCACGCTGGCCATCGGTCACACGCGTTATTCGACCGCCGGCGATTCGGCTCTGCTCAACGCGCAACCGATTCTGGTGCAATCCAATAAAGGTTCGATTGGAGTAGCGCATAACGGCAATCTGGTGAACGCCGCCGAAGTGCGCGGCCGCCTGGAACGCCAGGGTTCGATTTTTCAGACCAATAGCGATACCGAAGTGATCGTCCACCTGATCGCGCTATCGCGCGAGCATACTCTGCCCGAAGCGATAGCCGACGCGTTGCGGCGCGTCGAGGGCGCGTTTTCGCTGGTGGTCATGAGTCCTGATCGCATCATCGCGGCGCGCGATCCGCGCGGCTTCCGGCCGCTGGCCATGGGTCGCATCGCGGCGCTCGAGGGCCAGAAACGCGACACCATCGTTTTCGCATCGGAGACTTGCGCCTTCGATCTTATCGGGGCCACTTACGAGCGCGACGTTAAGCCCGGGGAATTGATCGTGGTTGGCCCCGAAGGAATCACCTCGCGTTTTTATTCCACCGCCGCCCCACAGTCGAGCTGTATTTTTGAGCACGTCTATTTTTCCCGGCCCGATAGCCGGGTGTTTGGCCGCGCCGTGCAGACCAGCCGCGAAGAGATGGGAAGACAGTTGGCGCGCGAAGCCCCGGTGGATGCCGATCTCGTGGTTCCCGTACCGGATTCGGGCGTCACCGCCGCCGTGGGCTACGCCGCGGAGAGCGGCATCCCATTCCGCTTCGGGTTGATCCGCAATCACTACGTAGGACGCACATTTATCGAACCGAGTCAGAGCGTGCGGGACTTTGGCGTCAAGCTCAAGCTGAACCCAGTGCAATCCCTTTTGGAAGGCAAGCGCGTGGTATTGATCGACGATTCGATCGTGCGCGGCACCACCAGCCGGAAAATTGTCCGCATGATCCGGAGTGCGGGAGCGAAAGAGGTTCACATGCGGATTTCCTGTCCGCCGACGATTTCGCCCTGCTACTATGGCGTCGACACGCCTTCAAAAGATCAACTCATCGCCGCCAACAAATCCATCGGCGAGATTCGTGACTACATTCGCGTCGATTCGCTCGCCTACCTCTCCCTGGAGGGACTGAAGAAAGCGTGCGGCGAGGGAGAGAAAACATCCTATTGCTCCGCTTGCTACACCGGCAAGTACCCGACAAACATCGTGGACGTGGAAGAGATTCAGCCCGCCAGCGTGCCGCGCTAGAGAAACGCTTCCGCAGAGATTTTTCGCGCTGCGATGACCCGTGGAATGCCTTGAAGATCATCGACGATTCGCATCCCCCCCCATCCACGTAACAGCTTCTTGGCGCCTTTTGCTATCGTCCCGCTGATCTCCGTTACCAGCCATCCCCGGCTCCGCAATGCTGCGTGCGCTTGCGGGATCAGCCGGGCGATAGTCTCTAATCCGCTGGGGCCCGCGAAGACGGCGCCCCGCGGCTCAAACTTGCGGACCTCGAGTTGGACTTCATCTTCCTCAGATTCTCCGACGTAGGGTGGGTTGGAGACAATGAAGTCGAAGAAATTATCTTCACAGCCTGCGAGCAGGTCCGCTTCCTGAAAGTGAATTCGTTTTTCGAGTTGATGCCGCGCGGCATTGACCCGCGCGATTTCGAGAGCCGCGCCGGAGACGTCCACCGCGCGGATTTCGGCGTGCGGCAATTCGTGGGCGAGCGCCAGTGCGATGCAGCCGGAGCCAGTTCCAACATCAACGATGCGCACTGTATGGGGTGGACACCCTTGCTTTTCTGACTTCTGCGTTTTGGCGAGTTCCAGGACAGTTTCGATTACGTGCTCGGTTTCGGGACGGGGGATCAGAACGGCCGGCGTGACGATCAGATCCATCCCCCAGAACTCCTGATGCCCAGTGATGTATTGCGCGGGTACGCCACCGGCTCGCTCAGACAGCGCCGCTTCATACCGAGCTCTTTCGTCGGTAGTCAGATTGCGTTCCGGGTGGGCGTACAGGTAAGCGCGGTCGCAGCCGAGAGTAAACATCAGCAGGAGCTCCGCATTCATGCGGGGGGAAGGGACGTGGTTCGCAGTAAGGAACGGGACGGCCTCACTGAGGGCCTGTTTCAGTTGCACACACCCATTTCATCACAGAGCATGGAGGATGGGAAAAAGGAGGGAATTCAAATAAGTGCGAAATATTTCTTCTCCAGTCGCACTGGTTACGCGTCATGCGGATTAAGCCGGGCGATCTCCGAATTGAGCACTGCGGCGAATGCGACCCATGCGGCGTAAGGGATGAACGCATTAGCGGCGGCGCGATCGACTTTCCGGGCTGCCTTAATGTAGGAAAAGATCATTCCCTCAAGGGCAATCGCGTCCGCAAGCGCGAGTGTAGGGCGATGTTCGCCAAAAAAGAGTTTCGACCATTTTGCGTTGGCGCTGAGTTGCGTAATCCACAGTCGCAGCGCGTGTTTGCGTTCGCGCGACGGTGCCGCGCTCCATATCCGCCATCCTGACCAGGCGATCATCGCGTAGAGCGAAGTCCACACGATAGGCAAAACTTTATCGGGCGGAGTGAAACTGGGCTTCTTGAGATGGCTGTACGACCTGTCGCGACTTGCGGGACGGCTATGGCGGGACCCGTACCAAGCGGCGCCGGCGGTGGCGAGACCGAAGCCGGCCAGTGCGGCAAGAGAATGAGATCTTCCGTTTGACATAGTGCAATTTAGTTGCGGAGTAAGTCTACACGGGTTGCTCGCTTAAAGCCCTGTCAAGTGAGGTACGGCGCAGGCGTCATGAACCCGCCCTCACACCACGCTGCCGGTTTCCTGTTTTAATTTCTCTGCCTGATAATGGGTAGTGAGCGCTTCGATGAGCGGTTGCAGTTTGCCATCCATCACAGATTCCAACTGGTGGATGGTGAATCCGATGCGATGGTCGGTAAGACGGTTCTGCGGAAAATTATATGTGCGAATCTTCTCGCTGCGGTCGCCGGAACCAACCATTGCCTTGCGTTCTTTGGCCAACGCCTGTTGCTGCTTTTCCATTTCGATTTCGTAAAGCCGCGAGCGCAACACACGCATCCCCTTCTCGCGGTTCTTAATTTGTGACTTCTCATCCTGGCAGCTCACCACCGTATTCGTCGGAATGTGCGTGATGCGCACCGCGGAATAAGTCGTATTCACCGACTGCCCGCCCGGACCGGAGGAGCAGAAGGTGTCGATGCGCAGGTCTTTGGCTTCGATCTTGATGTCCACATCCTCGGCCTCGGGCAGCACGGCGACTGTGACGGCCGAAGTATGGACGCGTCCCTGCTGCTCGGTGGCGGGAACGCGCTGAACGCGGTGTACACCGCTTTCATATTTCAGCTGAGAAAAAACCCGATGGCCTTCAATGATGGCGATGACTTCCTTCAATCCTCCCGCCGAGGATTCCGAGGAAGAGAGGATTTCAACCTTCCAGCGCTGCATTTCGGCGAAGCGGGTGTACATTCGGAAGATTTCCGCGGCGAAAAGCGTGGCTTCATCTCCGCCCGTGCCGGCCCGAATTTCCAGGATGATATTTTTCTCGTCGTTGGGATCTTTGGGCAGCAACAGGACTTTCAAGTCTTCTTCGATGGCACTGACTCGCGGCTCGAGTTTGCTAAGTTCTTCCTGAGCGTAGGCGCGCATCTCGGGATCTTTTTCCTCGGCGAGCATCGCTTTACTCTCCGCTATTCCTCGGATGAGGTCCTTATATTCGCGATACTTATCGACGGTGGGCGCGATTTCACTGTGTGCCTTGGCGGTCTTCTGATACTTCGCCGAATCGTTAACGATATCCGGCGATGCCAGAGCGCTGGTCAGTTCTTCGTATCGGGCTTCGATTTGCTCAAGACGTTCAAACATGGGACGCTTTCTTAAGATGGAAGCTTGCTAGATCTCGCTCTTGCTGGACCACGGTGAGCGTTAGACGCAGCCGCCTCCGTCTGTACCGCATTGTAGATGAGGGATGGGGAGAGGAGATATTCGCGGCGGCGCCGCTAGGCGATTACCAGTTCGCCACCGTTTTCTTTTTCCAGAGCCATGGCACGATCGAGAGCGACAATCGCGCACTGCGCCTGCTCGTCAGATGGAGGTTGCGTTGTGATGCGCTGCAGCCACAAGCCGGGAGCGGTCATCAGCGCAAAGAGAGAACCGCGATGCTTGGCGGCGAAGCGGATGATTTCATACGAGACGCCGGCTATTACCGGCAGCAGAACGATGCGCGACGCGAAGCGCGCCCAGAACGTCGTGAAGGGAACCAACATGTAAAAGCCGATCGAGATCAGCATTACGGTCATCAGAAAGCTGGTGCCGCAGCGGGGATGGAAGGTCGAGTACTTCTGCACTGCGGCGGTATCGAGCGGATCGCCGTTCTCGAAGGCGAATACAGTTTTGTGCTCGGCGCCGTGATATTGGTAGACCCGTCGGATGTCCGGGAACAGCGAAACTCCCCAGATGAATAGCAGGAATAAAATCAAGCGCACGGCCCCGTCGACGAGGTTGAACGCGATCTGCCCACCGAGAGCGGGATTAGCCTTCTTGAGTTCCGTGGCCGCCAGCAGCGGCAAATACTTATACATGAAGATGAAGAATGCCAGGGAGAGGACGACATTGCCCGTGGCCAGCCATCCGCTAATAGAGGCTGCTTTTTCCCGGGTCTGCGACCGAAAAGGTTCCGCCTCGCTTCGCTTGGGCGAGACAGCCGAGGCGGCTGTCTCCCCATGTATTTCACTTTGCATCACATCTTCGATGGCTACATTGGCCGAGAAGCGTAGGGCGCGGTAGCCTAGCGACATGGCATAACCTAGCGTCATCACTCCGCGCACAATCGGCCAGGCCATCCACTTGTGTTTCTCCGAGGGGCGCTCCAGCGGCTGGCTCAGGGTAACCACTTCGCCCGAAGGTTTGCGGCAAGCGATTGCCCAGGCGTGCGGAGAACGCATCATCACGCCCTCAAGCACAGCTTGTCCGCCGACCAATGTTTCTTCGCCACTTTCCAGGGCGGGTAGAAGCTGCACCGCCACCAGGAAACGCACTAGATTTCGCAAGGAACGCACGGTAATTAGATGCCCCAGACGCCAGAAAGCGCCAACTACTAGGTTACCACAGGCGGCAAATGCCATTGCGCGGGACGGTCTTTCGTCTATTCTCTGGGATGACATGCTCAGATTCGCGCAGACTTGCGATGCCATCGCAGCCACCACCAAGAAGCTGCAGAAGACGGCCGTTGTGGCTGAATACCTGAAATCCCGCACGATCGACGAGTCTGCCGTGTCGGCAGTGTTTCTTTCAGGCAGCGCATTCGCGGCGTGGGAGGAGACGACATTGCAGATCGGCGGCTCCATCTTGTGGCGCATGGTTGCAGAGCTTTCCGGAAGGGACGAAGCAGCGCTCACGGCGGCCTACCGCAAGTATGGGGATCTGGGCGCGGTTGCCGGAGAAATGCTGGCGGAGCGCTCTGGACAAGGGCTGACGATTCTGCAGGTTGATGATGCATTCCGGCAGATCGCAGCGGCTCGCGGATCTGCAGCGAAGGCCGCGCTGGTTCGGGATCTGCTGCAGCGAGCCAGACCGCTCGAAGCCAAATACATCGCAAAAATTATGACCGGCGATTTGCGGATTGGACTGAAAGAAAGTCTGGTCGAGGAGGCAATCGCGAAGGCTTACGATGCCACCCTCGCGGAGGTGCAGCGAGCCAACATGTTACTCGGCGACATTGGCGAGACGCTGAAGTCGGCGGTCACGGGTCAGCTTGCGGAAGCAAAGATGCGGTTGTTTCATCCTCTGGGCTTCATGCTGGCCAGTCCGACCGACTCGCCAGCGGAGGGACTGAGTTACTTCGCTGAGGCTGCTGTTGAAGATAAATATGATGGCATCCGTGCACAGGCGCATGTTTCGGAGGCCGAGGTAAAGTTTTTCTCGCGCACACGCGACGAGATCACCGCGTCATTTCCGGAGTTGCCCGGGGCGCTTTTGGGATTGCCGCAGGATGCGGTTCTCGATGGCGAGATCGTGGCTTGGGAATATCCACAAAACCTTGCCCAGACCCAGGAAGTGGTGGACGAATTGCCCTCGGAGGCGGGAGAGATGAAAGCTGTGGAACTCGGCCGGGCACGTCCTTTCTCGGTTTTACAGCAGCGGCTGGGGCGAAAGAAAGTGAATGAGAAAATGTTGCGGGAAATTCCTGTCGCATACCTCGTGTTCGATGTTTTATACGTGGGCGGTGAGTTACTCATTGATCGCCCGTTGCGGGAGCGGGCGCTGATTCTGGATGCGCTGCTGGCTGGAGGAAGAAAAGTCATGCACCACCGAATCACCGAGTCAGAGAAGAAAATCGGAACACAAGGAAAGTTGAGGTTCGACGGCGAGGAAGAAATTTCGGCAGCCAGTGTCATCCGCGCTCCGGTTTTTCTCGTGGGTGCACCTGCGGAACTGGAAGAGCTCTTCGTGGCTGCGCGGGCTCGGGGCAACGAAGGATTAATGATCAAGGACCTTGCCTCACCGTATGCTCCCGGCAAACGCGGGAAGTCGTGGCTGAAGATGAAGCGCGAACTGGCTACGCTCGACGTCGTCGTGACCGCCGTCGAGTACGGACACGGCAAGCGGATAGCCGTGCTGAGCGACTACACCTTTGCCGTGTGGGATACGAATAAAGACCGGCTGGCGAATATCGGCAAAGCATATTCCGGATTGACCGACGGCGAGATAGCTGAAATGACGACGTGGTTTCTCGAACACACGATTGAGGATCAGGGCTTTCGGCGGACGGTCGAACCGAAGATCGTGCTGGAAGTGGCTTTCAACAACATGATGCGGTCCGATCGTCACGACAGCGGCTACGCGCTGCGCTTCCCGCGGATTGTGCGGCTGCGGCCAGATAAGACGGCGGCGGAGGCGGATACGATTGAGCGGGCGCGGGAGATTTACGAGCGGCAGAGCCAAGGAATCGGACGAATGGACAGCGGGAAAAGCTAAAAGTGCACTCTTTGCCGTTCTGCTGGTTTTCGCAGTCTTGGTATTGTTGTCGTCCAGGCCCTCGCCTGTGACGCCTGTGTTCCGACCGATATTCGTGTTGCTTTTCTTGTTGGTTCCTCTCTTGACGATCTATTCCATCGCGCGCTACTTCGAATATTCGTGCGATCGGGAAGCAATCAAGTTCACAAATGATCCGGAAGCCGGTCTCCAGGCGCTGGTCAATCTTTAACCGGATGACTGGCTCTCCCATTACATGCAGCAGGATCGGGGAGGTCTTTATGACGCATCCCTCCCTGACTGACAGGCTTGAAGCTATTGCCCGCGCGGCGGAGATTGTCCTCAGCCGCGCTTCCGCGGTTCTGATCGAAGAAGGTCTACAAAGCCATTAGTGGCTGTGGTGGTGATGCTCTTCGCTCTCGCCCACCGGGATCACGCAGCCGTGCGCCACTTCGCACTCCACGTGCTCGAACTGGATCGTCGTATGGTCGATGTGGAAACTGTGGTGCAGGCGGTCTTTCACGTCGCGCAGGATGCGCTCGCTGACTGAGGGTGGAATATCTGCGATTGAGATGTGGCAGGAGAGTGCGCGAGTCTCGGAACCGATGCTCCAGCAATGGAGATCGTGCACGTCGTTGACGCCGTCGATGGAGCGGATGGCGATTTCGACCGATTCCAGCTGCACTCCACGGGGTGTGCCTTCGAGCAAAATATTCAACGTCTCACGTACGATGCCGAAGCCTGACCAGAGAATCAGAGCGCCGATTCCGCAGGACAGCGCCGAGTCAATCCAGGAATTGCCGGTGATCAGAATTGCCCAGCCTCCGGCGATCACCGTGGCCGTAGAGAGCGTATCGCCCACTTCATGCAGCAGTGCGCTGCGGATATTGACGTCGCCTCCGGAGCGGTAAAGCAGCAGGGCGATCACCCCGTTCATCACGACGCCAGCGGCCGCCACCCACATCATGATGGCGGCTTGCACGTGCTCGGGATGCTGCAAGCGGCGGAATGCCTCGTAAAAGATGAAGAACGAAACCGCGACCAGAGAGACTGCATTGACCAGCGCGGCCAGAACTCCGGCGCGATGATACCCATAAGTCTTGGTAGAACTAGCTGGACGCGACTGCAAATAGACAGCAACCAGCGACAGCAGCAGCGCTAAAAAGTCGGAAAGATTGTGCCCCGCTTCTGACAGCAGGGCCAGCGAATGGGCGCGAATGCCGGCCACCACCAGCAGCACAATGTATGCGAGAGTCACCGCCAGCGAGATCTTGAGCACTCGCTTGGGACTACCCGCGCCGTGGACGTGGGCGTGCATTACTTAAGTGTACGGGCGGCGAACCCGGGCTTCAAGCTGCAAGGTGCGGGAGTGGAAACGATCGCCTCTTAATTCTCATCCGTTCAACCATCAGCGGTTGAAAAGATTCTGCAGGTAGCGGTCGTTGTACATGGTGGTCGTGCTCTGAACGAATTCCAGGATGCGGTACATTTGTTCGCGCGAGTCGCGACTCATTTCCTTGAACTGAATCGCAATTCCCGATCCCGGATGCATTCTGGCGACGCTGCCTTCCGCGCTCAAATCAACCTTGTCCATGGAGAAAACTACTTTTACGTTAGAGCTCGGAGCTAGGATGGCTGCGGTTTCCACGTAGCAGCCGCCCAAGCTGATGTCGATCAGATTGCCGAAGATGGGTGCCGCACTTCCCTGGGGATGCAACTCGATCGTGAGCCGGCATTTCATCCGCGTGTGCAGCCGCTGATCCTTCGTGGTGGGTTGCTTTTGTTTCTCCAGATACATGCGGCGGTCCGCTTCAGTGAGCAACTGTTCGGCATCATTGCCATCAACCGGAGACACCGCGACTCCCACACTTAGGGAGAGAATGTCTTCTCCGCAAACATCAAATCCAGCCTGACGCGCCAAGGGTCGAATCTGCTCTATCTTCTTGGTGGCTGCGTCAGCAGGAAGCCCGGGAGCGATCACCACAAATTCATCTCCGCCCATGCGGGCGACATAGTCGTACTCGCGGCAACTGTCTTTCAGGGCCTGCGCAAACAAACGTAAGACTCGATTTCCCTCCAAATGTCCGAAACGGTCGTTGATCTTCTTGAACCCGTTCATGTCACAGACCATCAAAGTGAGGGAGACATTGTCGCGCTTGCAACGTGCCAATTCGCGATCCAGTTGCAGAAACAGCGACCGGGCGTTGGGCAGGCCGGTAAGGTAGTCGGTGGTGGCTGAACTTTCCGCCTGCTGATATTTGACGGCGTTCTCGATGGCCAAAGCCATTTTCCCGGTCACCGCGAGCAGAATCCGCAAATGATCGGAAGTGAACGCATCGCGCTCGGCGCGGTATAGGGCCAGAACACCGATTACGCCACTCACGCCCTCAAGCGGCAACGCCAGAGCCGAACGCAGCGTGCTGAACTTGTCGGGATCGTTTAAGTAGCCTGGCTCCACTGAAGGATTTCCGTTCACAATCGGTTTCTTATTCTGCGCCACCCAGCCGGACAAGCCATCTCCCATCGGTATCCGCAAGGAAGCAAAAAGACGGTAGTTGTCGCCATTCACATACTCCGGGATCAACTCGTCACCGCGCCGGATATAGATGGCGATGGCGTCGTAGGGAACCATCGGCTTGAGCTTCACCGAGAAGACGGACAGAGTTTCACCGAGGCTTAGCGACGCTCCGAGGTCCTGACTCAACTCAAACAGAGACTGAGCTTCCTGGCGCGCCGCCGCGATCGACGAGAGAAAATTCGCTTCCCGCCCCGGCGTATCCGACACACCGGCGCTTTCGAATCCTGCAGCAGGTGCCGGTCCGCGTGTAATCTTCATCTCGCCGGAGTGCACCGGTATGCCATCTTCGGCTGATTTCTTCAGCGCCAGATTCTCCAGAGATTTGTAACGCCTCTTCAGGACGTCCACGACTTTCGGATCAAACGATTTCCCGGATTCCGCCGCGAGGCGTTGCATCACTTCATCCAAGGGCATCGCGCGGCGGTATTGCCGGTCCGATGCCAGGGCATCCAGAAAATCGACGGCCGAAAGAATTCGCGCACCGATGGGGATTTCGATATTTTTCAGTCCGTAGGGATAACCCGATCCGTCCCACTTTTCGTGGTGCGCACGCACGATCGGCACCACGGGGTAAGGAAATCGAACGCGTTCGAGAATCTCCGCTCCCACCACGGTATGAATCTTCATCTTCTCGAACTCTTCCGGAGTCAGCCGCCCGGGTTTCGAAATGATATGTTCGGGCACGGCCAGCTTGCCAATGTCATGCAGCAGCGCGGCTGCGTGCAGGGCCTCCAACTCCGTCCCCTTCATGCCCAGTTCTTTGGCAACCTCGATGGCGTATATCCGCACCCTCTGCAGGTGATCATGCGTAGTCTGATCCTTAGCTTCGATGGCCAAGGCCAAGGCTTCAATGGTTCGAAGATGCAGATTTGCCATTTCTTCGACATGCCGTTTTTCATCTTCCAGCTTTCCGAGATATAGACGGTACGAACGGTAGATCAGATAAATGGCGGGAACGAATAGCAGCGAAGTTTCCCAGTTAAAGGCATGATTGAACCAGGAAATCGCCCCCGCAATTCCGGCGCCCACCAGATAGTAGGGGAAAGACCAGAAGTAGCAGTCCACCAAAATGTCCCGGAGCGGCTTGCCTTCGCTGAGCGAAATCACTGTGGCAATGCTTCCCGCATTGACAACGAAATAGACCGTAGCCGTCACGCACAAAAGCAGCGGACGGTTGGAGATAAGTTCATTGCAAAACGGATTATGGTAGACGAAATAGCCGAGCGCTGTGGAAAGAGAACCCGCGCAGACATTGAAGGTTAGCTGAATGGCAGTGGGCCGAGCCGGGTACAAGCTCTGAGCTATCATAGCTACAGCGCCCAGCGTCATCGCTTCGGCATAGCCGAGTTCCGCTATCCCCACCAGGATGAATAGGAAGCTGACGGAGAGAGTTCCGGTAATGCCCGGCAGAGTGACCCGCAATCGCGAGGCCAAAATTGCGATGCCCAGATAGCAGATGAATTCCGCGATGTTTTTGCTGCTCTGATGAATGGCACCCTGCAGCAGACACGCCGTGCCAGCAGCAATTACCAAACCGACCAATGCCTGGGCCCCAGCCGGCAGTCCTCTCCACGAATTGGTGCTGGCAGACATTTGAGTGGGGACCACCACGCCATCGCTGCCGCACACGCGTGCGGCGGCCATGCTCAAGGATAAGCACTTAACAGATTAAGTAACAGAGGTTTGGAAGGTAGATCGGAAACTTCGGTAATGCCCAAAAGTACCGAGAATTGATCAACTCCCCCGAAATGAGGCTCAGAAGGATCGCCCTGATCTTGTCCTCCTTGACTTGGGCTGCCCGGATTTGCGACCGGAGCTGCAGTGCTCAAACACATGCGATCATTTCCGTCAGTCGCTCTGATTCCTGTGATTGTCCTCACGGGTGGGGCTTCGCGAGACGATGAACGACCCATGCTCGCGGGCTTGACCGTGCGGCGTTTCGTGAGTAATTTCGGCCACACGACCGATTAGACAACCACCCTACCGCATCCACCGCCGATGAGCGGCAACAGCGCGCAGCTGAACCCGCGGACTCCTCCGCTGGCGACAGCACCCTGCTCGAAGGGTGCACACCTAATGCCCCAAAACAAGGACAAACAGAAGGACTACAGTGAAATTATGATGAACCCGCTCGGAAGCTCTTACAAAATCATGGTAATAGCAACCGGTGACGTCATGGAGCGGAAGGGAACCGAGGAAGCGCTAGAGAAAAGTCTGACGACCAGCGAACAGGCGCTTAGAGAACTGCCCGATCAAAAGTTCGCCCTGGAGCAACATGCCATCGTGGCGGTGACCGACGTCCACGGCACAATCACTTATGTCAACGAGAAGTTCTGGGCCATCAGTCTATATTCAGAGGATGAACTAATCGGCCCGAACCACCGCATCCTCAACTCCGGCCACCACCCCAAGGAATTTCTTCAGCCGATGTACCACACCATCGCGAATGGCGAGGTGTGGCATGGCGAGATCTGCAATCGTGCCAAGAGCGACTGGTTTTACTGGCTGGGTACCACCTTCTTCCCGTTCCTCGATGCTTACGGAAAATTCAGACAATACATGGCGATCCGCGCCGATATCACCGAGCGCAAGACGACGGAAGAAATACGCGAACGGCTAGCCACCATTATCGAGTGTTCCGATGACGCCCTCATCAGCAAAGATCTGAACGGGATCATTACCGCCTGGAACAGAGGCGCTGAAAAGACATTCGGATACTCCTCAACGGAGGTCTTAGGCGAGCCGCGGTTAATTCTCTTTCCCCCGGATCGCAGAGGCGGACCGGACAATTTGACTGACCGCCGGCAGCTTTGGCGAACCAGAAAACGTGCTCGGAGAATTCAAACCTTCCCACTTTGCGCAAAATCCCGCGCTGGTGATGCTCGGGGCGTAGGTCGGGGCGTATGACAGACAAACCGGCAGCAATCCATCCTGGACGAAGGGGCAAAGCCTGGCCGCCTGAGAATTTGCTGATCAAGTGGCGAAGTCACGTTGGTGCGGATTCAACCTGTCAACCGTTTGTTTGCTCTGACACTTACTTTGGAAGCTGGGGAAGTTCGATGCGCCCTCGACTGTTCACCACCGTCCTGGCGCTTCCATCCCGTCGGGCTCCGGGAAGACGACGGGCGAGATTTCAGAGTGTACTCCGCTTGCTTACGGTCTTCTTATTTACGGCCTTGGCGTTAGCGGCAACCGCAGTCGCCCAGCAGGACCTGACCGGGTTGAGTCTCGAAGACTTGATGAACACTAAGGTCACTTCCGTATCCAAGAAGGAGCAGTCACTTTCGCGGACGGCGTCGGCGATTTCCGTCATTACTTCGGAAGACATTCGACGCTCCGGCGCGACCAATATTCCTGATCTGCTGCGGATGGTTCCGGGTGTCGACGTGGCGCAGATCAACGCCAACACGTGGGCAATCAGTGTTCGGGGGTTGAATGGCCGGTTCAGTAACGAAGTGTTAGCGATGGTCGACGGCCGCGATGTGTACACCCCGACTTTTGGCGGAGCTTTCTGGGATCTATTGGACCTACCTCTTGAGGATATTGAACGGATCGAAGTGATCCGCGGCCCGGGCGCAACAATGTGGGGTGCCAACGCGGTTAACGCCGTGATCAACATCATAACCAGGAAAGCTGCCGAGACCCGGGGAGGCATGGTAGTCGCGGGCGGTGGCAACCTGGACCAGGGATTTGGCACGGTGCAGTACGGAGGCGGCCTGGGCAAGAGTACGGACTACCGTGTCTACACCAAATACTTCAACCAGGATCACATGCCGGGCCTGGCGGGCCAGGATGGAGGCGACGGCTGGCACCTGCTCCGAGGCGGGTTTCGAAGCGATAGCAGGCTCTCCCCTAAAGACACATTGATGGTGCAAGGCGACCTTTACACGGGGAAGGAGGGTCAGTCGTCGACGCTTCTTCCGGCAGTTACGTCGCCAGGAGTCCAGGAGAGGGAGAGTACGGTTCCCCTATCCGGCGGTTTCCTTTACTCGGTCTGGGACCACGTTTTTTCCACACGGTCCGATACATCTCTCAAAATTTCTTTCGATCGTTACAAGCGCGACGATGAACTCATGGAGCAACGAAGGACATTCGATGTTGAATTTCAGCACCACATCGCCTGGGGCTCCCGGCAGGACTTTGTTTGGGGAGCGAACTACCGCAATACCGACTCAGACACGCACGGCGATCCGCAATTCTCGTTGAATCCTGCGAATGTCAACATGCAGCTGTTCAGTTTATTCGTTCAGGACGAAATCGCCTTGGTCCCGGACAAGCTGTTCCTAACGGCCGGTATAAAGCTAGACCACAACTACTACACCGGCTTCAACATCTTACCGAGTGCAGGAGTGGCCTGGACGCCCAACAAGCGACAGATGTTTTGGGCGGCGATCGCCCAAGCCAACCGGACGCCGGCCGAAACCGACACCGGCAGCCGCATAGACTTCGCCGCGTTCCCGGGCCCTGGCGGCGTTCCCACGATCGCAGCCCTGGTGGGCAATCCTCATTTCAACGACGAAGCGTTGACTGCGTACCAGACCGGCTACCGAACCACGGTTCTCGAACATCTCTCGATTGATCTCGCCGCATATTACGGCCACTATTACCATCAGGAAACGACTGAACCTGCTGCACCTTTCTTCGAAACCACGCCGGCTCCTCCTCATCTGGTTTTGCCGGTGACCTACGAAAACCTGATGCACGGAAAGGCCTATGGGTTTGAGATGGCGGTCGACTGGAAGGCAACCGACCGCTGGACGTTGAGCCCCGGATACGGCTTCGAGCAAATTCACATGCACCTGGATCCGACGAGCCGCGACACTGGAGCGGTCCTCGACGCGGAGGGAAGCACTCCGGTTGACGGTGCCCAACTTCGATCGCACCTCGACCTCAGGCATGGAGTCGCGTGGGATGCTTCCACCTATTTTGTGGATCGCCTCAGGAGTGGACAGATTCCGTCTTACACGAGGCTGGACACTGGCCTCACGTGGCGATGGACGGAGGGGCTTGCCATGAGCCTGGTTGGGCAAAATCTTGTGAAAGATCGCCATCTGGAGTTCGTGGACGACTCCGGCAGCGTGCGATCAACCTTGATCAAGCGCAGTGCATACGTCAAGTTCACCTGGCAGTTCTGAACAGGAGACGTAACATTTAACCGACTTAACCCACCGCAGACGGTGGCGGAGGAAGAAACCCGAGGAAACCGGGCGCGTTTGTAGGGGGAAGTAAACGCGCAGCGACGCCTATTTGAAAGCCAACATGCAGGTTGTGAATCTCACTCCGGCGCAGCTTCGGGACATATTGAGTCTCCGGCGAGTTCTATGGGTGCTGGGCGTGGTGGCGCTGTGCCTCAGTGGCGTGTCGGCCCAGTCCCCGACTGCGGGCGAGTATCAAGTCAAGGCGACCTTCTTGTACAACTTCGCGAAGTTTGTCGAGTGGCGGCCGAGCAGTTTCTCCGATGCTTCAGCGCCACTTCGGATCTGCGTTTTCGGGCAAGATCCCTTCGGCCAGGAACTGCGCAACATCACCAGCGAAAAGACCGTAAACGGACGCCAGCTCCAGGTCGATCAGGTGGTCGACCTGCAACTGGCCAGAACTTGCCACATTCTCTTCATTGCGTCCTCGGACAAGGCAGAACTGAAAAGGATCTTTGAAGATCTGCGGGGGACCGATGTGCTAACCGTGGGCGACACCAAAGGTTTTGCCGAGTTGGGCGGGATCATCAATTTTGTGCTGGAAGATGACCGAGTGCATTTCGAAGTGAACCGCAAAGCAGCCGACCAGGCCGGGCTCAAGATCAGTTCCAAGCTGTTGAGTGTAGCGAAACGTGTAATTGGGTAAATGCGGTGGGGAGTAACTCTGATGCGTCATTTTGGGGATTTGTCGATCGGCCACAAGCTAACCGCCCTGTTCATGGCGATCAGTGGTTTCACTGCGCTGGCGGTTTCTTGCCCCATGGCCGTTTATGAGGTGGTGAAATTCAAGCAGACCGTCGTCCAGAACCTGGCGGTTGTGGGCGATGTTCTAGCCGGCAATAGCACAGCTGCCCTGGCATTTCACGACGCGGAATCGGCGCGAGAGATCTTGCGGGCCTTGCGGGCCGAACCCAACGTGACTGCGGCCTGCATCTATACCCCCGATGGCAAACCCTTCGCCAAGTATGCGCGGGATGCAAAAGATTCAGGCTTTATACCACCAGTACCCCAGGCGGAGAGCACCCAGTTCCTGAACGGTCACCTGCTGCAGTTTCGGAAGATCGTGCTTGACGGTGAGACTGTTGGCACTCTTTACCTTGAATCTGATCTGGAAAGACTGCATTCGCGCTTGCGTGCCTATGCCTCCAACTTCGGACTGACTCTCGTAGTCACCTTCTCTTTGGCTTTCATGCTGGCCTCGCGCTTCCAAAAGCCCATCTCTGAGCCCGTCCTCAGCCTGGTAGAGACCACAAAGGCCGTTTCGTTTCGGGGCGACTACTCGATCCGGGCCAAAATTCTCAATCGGGATGAATTCGGCATGCTGGCGACCGAGTTCAACGGCATGCTACAGCAAATCGAATCGCGCGATTTGCAACTGCAGCAACACCGGGAGAACCTGGAGAAGGAAGTTGCCCACCGCACCACCGAGTTAGTGACCATGAACACGCAACTGACGGCAGCCAAGGAGGCGGCCGAAGCGGCCAGCCGCGCGAAAAGCGAATTCCTCGCCAACATGAGCCACGAAATCCGCACTCCGATCAACGGCATTATGGGCATGACCGAATTGACCTTGGATACGGAGCTGAACACCGAACAGCGAGACAACCTGCTGCTGGTGAAGTCTTCCAGCGAGTCGCTGTTGTCGGTGATCAACGACATCCTGGATTTCTCCAAGGTGGAATCGGGCAAGCTCGATCTGGAGATGATCGCATTCAACCTCTACGACTGCGTCGGAGAGACTATGAAGACCCTGGCTCTGCGAGCTCATCAGAAGGGGCTGGAGCTGGCCTACGATGCCGATCCCGAGGTGCCCTCGCAACTGGTCGGCGATCCCGGGCGCCTGCGGCAGATTCTTATCAACCTGATCGGCAATGCTATTAAGTTCACGCAGCATGGAGAAGTGCTGGTCACAATTGAAAGACTCTCGCAGGACGCCCGCGGCGTGGAGCTCCATTTCAAAGTGAAGGACACCGGCATCGGAATTCCTCCGGAGAAACAGGGACTGCTGTTTAAAGCCTTTTCGCAGGCTGACAGCAGCACCACCCGCAAATATGGCGGCACCGGCCTGGGATTGGCAATCTCGACCCGCCTGGTTGAATTGATGGGGGGAAAGATATGGTTGGAGAGCACTGCAGGTCAAGGGAGCACGTTCCATTTCAGAGCGCGCTTTGCCGCGGATGAGGCAAAGACTCAGCCCGCGTCGCCCGCGCTGGAAGCCGAGTTGCAAGGTCTTTCGGTGCTGCTGGTCGACGACAATGAGACCAATCGGCGGATTCTCTGCGGGATGACCCGGGGATGGGGGATGAGGCCTTGCGCTGTGGAAAGCGGTGCGCTGGCCCTTGCGGCCCTCGAGACGGCGCAGCAAAAAGGAGATCCTTTCCGGCTCGTTCTGATCGACGGCAACATGCCCATCATGGACGGGTTCGAATTAGCGGAAAGGATAAAGAAGGGGGCGGTGCAGGAGGCCGAAGCCACGGTCTTGATGCTGACTTCCGGCGGACAACGAGGCGAAGCAAACCTCTGCCGGCGGTTGGGGATCTCAGCCTACCTGCTTAAGCCGGTGCTCAAAGCCGACCTGATGGCCGCCATCCTTAAGGCGCTAAGCCAGCGGCAGGGGGAAAAGAGAGCCAGCCCTCTGCTGGTTACTCGCTGCACGCTGCGCGAATCGGCCCGCAAACTAAGGATCCTGGTCGCGGAAGACAACGAGGTGAACCAAAGAGTGATCATTCGCGTGTTGCAAAAGATGGGGCACACTCCCGTGTTGGCGCAAACCGGCAAAGAAGCGCTAGCGTTAGCGTCAGCAGAAAAATTCGATCTGGCTTTCATGGACGTCCAAATGCCCGAGATGGACGGCCTGGCCGCGACCGCCGCGATCCGCAAGAGCGAGACGAACAGCCGAGCTCACCTGCCGATCTTCGCCATGACGGCGCATGCCATGACGGGCGACCGCGAACGCTGTCTGGAAGCCGGCATGGACGGTTACATTACCAAACCGGTGCGCTTCAGCGACATCGAGCAAACGCTAGCCGGCCTGGCGGGGACGCCGGGAACGCCAGTCGAGCCTGCGCAGGCCGCATCCTGGAACAAGGTTGAAGCTCTCGATCGCATCGGAGGCGATGAGGAACTGCTCCGGGAAGTGTGCGAAATCTTTCTGGAAGAGTCTCCCAAATTGCTGAAGAAGCTGCAGCAGGCAGTAGCGGCTGGAGACGCCGACGGGGTCGTGCGCGCAGCTCACAGCCTTAAAGGCGAGTCCAGCTATCTGAGCGCGGGCGGAACCTCCCGTGCTGCCCGCCAACTCGAGGAGATGGGACACAACAAAGACCTTTCCCACGCCCGCGATACGCTCGCAGTGCTGGAGCGGGAGGTGGCGGGTCTGCACCTCGACCTGAAAGCATTGGAGGGGGCGCACCATGAATAACTTTCCAGCAGAGCTGGCCGGACAGCTCTGCGATCCCAAGCTAAGTGTTGACGGGAAAGCCTCCGCGCGCAACACCGTGT